>JBAXBF010000317.1:0-3957 GCA_037142095.1 Chloroflexota bacterium | reverse complement strand
ATCCCTTCCGCTTGTAGTGCGGCTGTAAAATGGGCTTTATCCACGCCGCCAAATGCTTCCGCGTGGTAACGAAACATATAGATATGATTCGAAGAACGGGTTGTAGAGGCTAAACGAACCAGAGGATCGATACCTTCAATTTGTTTCAACTCACGGTCCAGAACCAGCGCATTGGCAGTCCGTTTATCGTTCTGTCCTTCCAGCCTGGATAATTGTCCTTGTAGAATCGCTCCTTGAAACTCGGTCATACGGGCGTTGGATGCCAGCACAAAATGCTGGTACCAGGGATGACCTACTTTCCGCCCAGCCCAAACCAACATTTCGCATGTTTCGGCATATTGCTCATTATTGGTAGTGATAATTCCTCCCTCACCGGCAGTCATATTCTTCGACAATTGAAAACTAAAAGAGCCAATTTGAGAAAGTGAACCGCATTTATGACCACGGTACATGGAACCATGCGCATGCGCCGCATCTTCAAGGACGATCAAATCGTACTTCCTGGCTATCTGGTTGATTTCATCCATCTCACACGGTTGCCCACCGAAATGAACGGGAATGATCGCCCGCGTACGCTCGGTAATCGCCTCTTCCAGCCGCTTAACATCCAAATTATAGGTATCCGGGTCAATATCCACAAAAATAGGAATGGCTCCCACCATCAAGGGGGCGGTAGCGGTTGCCACATAAGTATAAGGCGGAATGATGACTTCATCTCCAGGCTTAATTCCCGCCGCACGCAAGGCAATTTCCATCGTAACCGTCCCATTCGCGGCGCAAATGCCATATTTACATTCATGCGCCAATGCAAACTGGTGCTGAAATTGCGCCACCGTACTGCGCGGGTGTTTTTCATCCTCAATAAGTTCCACCCCCTGTCCATACGAATGCCGCCACCAATTTCCAGAACGAAAAACATCGAGTAAACGCTGTTCGTCTGATTCATCATAGACAGGCCACTTAGGCCAGGGTGCAGTTCGGGTGGGTGTTCCACCTAAAATTGCCAATTTTTCCATAAATCTCTCCTTTCTTCTGGTTAAAACAGCATCTGTTAAAACTGCCTCTAATTGTTATAAAAAATCTGGCAAATTTGTTACTCCATCTGTGGAAAAAGAAACGTGTTGTCGTTATCCTGATCAAACATATAAATACGTCTGATAGGAAAGCTAATGCTAACAAGATCGCCAATCTGAGACTGGAAATTGCCACTCATCTCCATGGTGATGAGTTGGTTGCCCGTGTTAACATATAAAATCGTCGAAGAGCCCATTTGTTCAATCACTTTTACCTCAGCTTTCGCTGTCATGGGATGATTTTCATTCGCCAGGCAAACATCTTCGGGTCGTATACCAAGCACCACTTCCCTGTTTATATAAGAAGACAACTCATTCTCTTTTCCTAAAAGCGTTAAGTCAATCGAAAAATCTCGCGTTTGCGCGAATAACTTACCATCCTGTTCTTCTATACGGCAGGTCATCGAATTGATAGGCGGACTGCCGACAAAACTGGCAACGAAACGGTTAACCGGATGATAATAAATCCGTAAAGGGGTATCCACCTGTTGGATCACACCCGCTTTGAAAATGGCGATCCGGTTACTCATCGTCATCGCTTCGGCTTGATCGTGGGTTACGTAAATCGCGGTTGCCTGGAGACGGTTAAAGATCATCTTAAGTTCGGCGCGCATCTGTACCCGCAGAGTAGCATCCAGATTACTCAACGGCTCATCAAGCAGAAATACTTTTGGATTGCGTACGATGGCACGCCCAACGGCTACTCTCTGGCGTTGTCCACCCGATAACTGGCGCGGACGGCGATCCAATAAATTTTCGATCTCCAAAATACGAGCCGCTTCACGCACTTTTTTCTCAATTTCTTCTTCTGGTGTCTTGCGGATTTTTAACGCAAAACCCATATTCTCGCGAATGGTCATGTGTGGATACAAAGCATAATTCTGAAATACCATGGCTACATCGCGTCTCGCTGGAGGGATATGGTTGACCAGATAACCATCGATATAGATTTCGCCTGTGGATGGTTTTTCCAAACCAGCGATCATATTCAACGTGGTACTCTTGCCGCAGCCACTGGGTCCGAGTAACGTTAAGAATTCCTTGTCCTCGATTCGCAGATTAACATCGCGCACAGCGCATACACTTTGAAAGTTTTTACTCAAGTTTTTTAAGTCTATTGTTGCCATAGAAATTCTTTTTACTCCTTCACTGCACCCATGGTCAACCCGCGTACAAGATAACGTTGGGCGAACAAGGCAAATATCATAATCGGCAGGACAATTACAACACTCTCCGCGGACATGGGACCCCACAGGATACCTTTATCGGTAACAAAACTGGTTACCGCGACCGGTAATGTTTTGGCTTTTACCGAAGAAAGACTGGATGCGATCAAAAATTCATTCCACGAAACAAGAGCGGTCAGAATTGCGGATGTGCCTAATCCTGGTGCTGCAAGCGGAAGCACGATTTTAGAGAATCTTTGCCAGGGTGTGCAGCCGTCCAACATCGCCGATTGCTCCAGCTCTTTGGGTAGCTCCTGGAAAAAAGTCAGCATCAGCCAGACCGCGAATGGCAACGTGATACTGACATGCGCGATAATAATGGCTGCCTGGGTATCCAATAATTTGAAATTGCGCATCAAAATATAATATGGGAGCGTCGTAGTAATTTTTGGATAAAAGCGTACCACCAAAAAAATAAAAGCAATAATCGTCGATAACTTAAAGGGTAGTTCCAGACGTGCCAGACTGTAAGCCGCCAGTGAACCGATAAAAACGGAGATGATGGTTGTCGCCACCGTAACAATGATGGAATTCATTAAAATATGGGAGGTTGTTCCACCTTCCTCAAAGAATATCAACTGGTAATGTTCCCATGTTATTTTAGAAGGAAGAATGGTCGGTGGTACTGTTAAAAATTCCAACGGCAGTTTAATGCTATTGATAAAAAGGTAAATAAAAGGAACAACAGTAACAAGGAGTGCGATAGCAATCACGCATACCCGCACAATATTCCAAACTATATCTATCCAGAGATCCAGGGATGGGTTTTTCATCGATCACTCCTTTCCAAAACGGCGTGCCAACCAGTTGTTGCGAATTACGATAAGAATGATCGCAACCACCAGGGTCATTCCTAGAAGAATCCATGCCATTGCCGAAGCAAAACTGATATTAAAGTAGCGCAGACCCTGTTGGTAGATTAAAAAGCTCATCGTGTGCGTACTAAAACCGGGACCTCCAAAAGAAAGGGTATAGACAATATCCAGCACCATAATGGTATCGATTAAACGAAACATCAGGGTAAGCATCGATACCGGGACCAATAATGGAAAAATGATGTAACGGAAAATTTGCCAACGGGAGGCACCGTCCACCTCAGCAGCCCGAATTGGGTCACTGGGTAAAGCACTCAACGCGGCGACATAAATCACCATCACAAAAGGCGTCCATTGCCAGACATCCACCCAAATAATTGCAGCCATGGCTGTATTGGGAGCAGCCAGCCAATTCGGAGCCGTAATCCCAATCAAGCTCAGGCTGTAATTGACCAACCCAGCGCGTGGGTTTAATAACATGCGCCACATGGTTCCAACTGCTACAGGTGCAATCACCATCGGCATAATCAAAATCGTGCGCCAGATTTTTATCCAAAATCCCTCGCCTACCAAAAAATAAGCAAGGAGCAGCCCCAAAACCATCTCAAAAGCAGTAGCAAACAGCGCGAAGGTAAGACTGATGCGAATTGCCTGTTGAAAGACTGTGTCTGAGAGGGCTCTGCTGTAATTGGCAAAACCAACATAGCCGCCTGGAATAGGTGACTTTGCCAGGGCAAAATCAATAAAGGAAAGATACAGAGAATAAATTAATGGGTAGCCCTGCGCGAGCAGTAAAAAAGCCAGAGCAGGCAGTAAGAAGAGAATCAACATCCCTTTCTCACT
>JBAXBF010000316.1:0-3959 GCA_037142095.1 Chloroflexota bacterium | reverse complement strand
GGACTGGTGCTGCTGGTGGCGCGCCGCACCCACAGCACCCTGGTCTTGCTTATTTTAGGCTTGATGTTCAGCTATATCACCGGCGCGATCGTCAGCCTCCTTTTTTACTTCAGCATCCATGAACGGATTCAAGCCTATATCGCCTGGTCGTTCGGCAGTTTTGGTGGGGTTACCTGGTCGGAGATGAAGGTCATGGCGCCCATCGTGCTGGTCGGGTTGGGCTTGGCACTGATCGCCCCCAAACCGCTCAACGCCCTGCTGTTGGGAGAAAGCTATGCGCAGAGCATGGGTTTGAATATCAAACAGACCCGCCTGAGAGTCATCCTCAGCACCTCCCTGCTGGCGGGTGTGGTTACAGCCTTCTGCGGTCCCATCTCCTTTTTAGGCTTAGCCGTGCCGCATATCTGCCGCGGGCTGTTCCAGACATCCGACCACCGCGTCTTGATCCCGCTGTCCTGTCTGCTGGGCGCCATCCTTGCGTTGTTTGCCGACCTGGCAGCCCAATTACCCAACACGCAAATCATCCTGCCGTTGAATGTCATCACATCCCTGATCGGCGCACCCATCGTGATCTGGGTGCTGCTGACCCAGTATCATCTGAGAGCGGAGATGAGATCATGAGTGAAATCTGCTTAAAAACGGAAGCCCTCAGCATCGGATATGCACGCAATGGTAAGACCGCCCGCGTGTTAGCCGAGGATTTGTGCCTATCCGTGCAAAAAAAAGAATTTGTGTGTCTGGTCGGTCCGAACGGCGCCGGTAAATCGACCTTACTGCGCAGCCTGGCAGGACTTCAAGCGGTGCTGCACGGACAGGTTATGCTGAAGGATGCCGAAAATGGCGAGGATGCCTGGGCGAATGTGCACAGCATGGAAGCCACCCAGCGCGCCAAGCGCATGAGCGTTGTCCTCACCGAGCGGGTGGATCCGGGTAATTTGACGGCGTATGACCTGGCTGCCCTGGGGCGTTTCCCTTATACGGATTGGACCGGCAGACTCAGCCCGGCAGATAAAGAGATCGTGCGCTGGGCGATGGAATCCGTCGGGGCAGAGATGCTGGCGGAGCGCAATATCCACGAGTTAAGCGATGGCGAGCGCCAGCGGGTGATGATCGCCCGCGCCCTGGCGCAGGAACCCGATATCATCATCCTGGACGAACCCACCGCCTTTCTCGACTTTCCGCACCGGGTGGAGATCATGTCGGTGCTCAAACAACTGGCGCGCACCACCGGGCAGGCGATCCTGCTGTCCACCCATGACCTTGACCTTGCGCTGCGCAGTGCAGACACGCTCTGGCTTCTTTCCCTCAGCGGCAGCCTGCAATGCGGGGCACCGGAAGATCTGGTTCTCTCGGGCGCATTCGAAGAGACCTTTGCCTTCGAAGATACGCCACACGCCTCTACTGAATTCAACCGCCATACCGGCACGTTCGTCATCCAGAAAAGCCACGGTGCTAAGATCGACCTGATCGGGCATGGACTGTACACCTCCTGGACAGCCCGCGCCCTGGAGCGCGAGGGATTCCGCGTCCAACGCAGAGGACGGAACGCCGTCGATCTCGCCCGCCAAAAACAAAGCCTGACCACCGCCTTCCAGATCGAGGTGATGAACGGCAATCAAAAAGCGCGCTGGCTGGTGGCAGATGCGCAAGGGGAGCAGCAGGAATACCAATCCATTCAAGAGGTGATGGCTTCCCTCAAACAGACGGGCAAAATATGATTGCTTTTTAGCCAGGAAAGGATTAGAATCAGAGATTAGACATTTGTATGCATAAGTCTCGATCTTTTCATCTTTTCCGCTGGTTTTCCGTTCTTGCCATATTCGCTGGGGTTGGTCTGTTAATCTTTCAGTTAATCACCTACAGCCGCCTGCGCGCCACCTATCCACCAGGTATGACGATTGCCGGTCTCGAGGTTGGTGGTCTGGACCGCCAGACCGTCGCCCAACGCTTGCTGGAATATTATTCCGTGCCGATTGAATTGCAATACGGTGAGAACCTCATCCAATTGCCCCCCTCAACGATCGGGTTCAACCTGGATTTTGAAAGCATGTTAGCCGCCGCGGATGTGATGCGTACCCAAAAACCTTATTGGTCCGGTTTCTGGGATTATCTGTGGGGCGCCCCGTTCACCGGCTCGGATGTGCCCCTTCAAGCCACCTTTTCGGAAGCGCGCCTGCGTACCTACCTGCGCGACGAGATTTCCCCGCGCTATGACAAGCCCGCCCTGTCGGCTCTGCCCGCCGCCGGAGCAACCAGCTTCGAAGCCGGTCAAGCCGGGACTGCGTTAGATGAGGATGGTGCAGTGCGCTTGATTGATACAACCATCCGATCCACCTCGCGCATAAACAAAGTTAACCTGCCGCTGAAAAGGGCTCTGCCACCCCGCCCAACCCGCCAAAATGTGGAGCTGTTAATCAAGCGCTACCTGGAGACTTCCGGCTTCGATGGATTGACCGGATTCTATATGCTTGACCTCCAGACCCTCGAGGAAACCAACTTCATCTTCTACCAGGGAAAAGACTTTCCGACCCACCCCGATCTGGCATTCACGGCTGCCAGCGTGATCAAGATCCCGATCATGATCGCCATCTTCCGCCGCGTCGGGGATACCCCCAATGAAGAAGTGACCAACCTGATGAAGAAGATGATCATCGAGTCAGGCAATGCCCCGGCAGACTGGCTGATGCAGCAAATCATCAATAAAGACCGCGGACCCCTCGAGGTTTCCAACGATATGACCACCCTGGGACTGACCGACACCTTCATGGCGGGTTATTTCGCCCCCGGTTCCCCCTTGTTGAAGAAGATTGAGACCCCGGGCAACACACGCACCGACGTCACCACCAAGCCTGACCCTTATAATCAGACCACCCCCTCCGAGATCGGCACGCTGATGGGAGACCTTTACCAATGCGCCGAGGTGAGCGGCGGTGCGCTGATTGCGGCGTACGGTGGTCACATCACCCAGAAAAAATGCCAGACGATGATCGATTATCTGACGCAGAACGCCATGCCCTCGCTGATCAAAGCCGGTACGCCGGACGGGACGAAAATCGCCCACAAACACGGTTGGGTATCGGATAACTACGGCGTGATCAACGTCATCCAGGATGCCGGTATCGTGTACACGCCCGGCGGCAATTACGTCCTGGCGATCTTCCTTCACCATCCCCAGCAATTGGTCTGGGATCCGTCCTCGAAGATCATCTCCGAATTATCCAGGATCGTGTATAACTATTACAACCTGCCGCAATCCCAATAATGATGTGCGTTCAAGCGGGAAATTCGCAGAAAAATGTTCTTTGCAAAATTGGCAAGAACTGGTATAATCCTCTCGTCGCCACCGTAGCTCAGTTGGTAGAGCAGGCGTTTCGTAAACGTCAGGTCAAGGGTCCGAATCCCTTCGGTGGCTTATATGGTGATGAAATACTCCTTTACCCCTCCAAAGGGTTTTGGGAGTATTTTTTATGCGTTGATAAAACGGACGTTATTACCCTAAGCCGCCTTATGGGTCATTCGAGATTGGATGTGCTCAAACGTTATCTGAACCAATTACCAGATGACTTTGAGCCGGCACATAGACGAGCAACGCCGGTCGATAACGCGTTCTGAGAGATTAATTCGATTTCAATCCTTTGTCGTTGCGGTAGGTTTTTCTAAACGTTTTTACATTTATCGGCCATACCCGCGTCTGCTACTACCCGCCTTCACCGATGTCTTGATTTTTATCTTATATAGCCATGGTCGCCGGACCAGCTACCAGTTTTGACAGATGTCTTGACTTTCATAACTGTCTCCTTTGGGTTGAATAGGGTGTTATATCCTTCTCAATATGCTTATTTTATCAAATTTATCCGGCTATGTCTACCGTAAACCTACTGTATTTGTCCACACACCATCGACCGAAGCCCGCAAAATTATTATGCTAAATTGGAATTTGGTCAATCGTTACGAAGACA
>JBAXBF010000315.1:0-3978 GCA_037142095.1 Chloroflexota bacterium | reverse complement strand
CTTGTGCGCTTGTCATTATAATCTTCCCCTGTATTTAACAGCGATAAATTGCCCACTTTGGGTACTTTTTATCCCTTGCGGAAAATATAAATGGTATAATATTACACCTGAGTCGAGCAATGCAGTATCCGCTCGGCAGTACATTATTATCTCATTCATCATCAAGGTAACGAATCCAACCAATTATGAATTATTAAGGAGAGTATCGTATGCTACATAAACCAGCAGCGCCGAGTGGCAGAGATCCAGCGGCAGCTTATAAGATGCGTCTGGGACTATGGATGTTTCTATTCTATTCCCTCTTCTATGGCGGTTTTGTCGCCATCAACCTGCTCGCACCCCTCCTGATGGAGAAAATCATCTTCCTGGGACTCAACTTTGCCACGGTCTATGGCTTTGCGCTGATCATCGTGGCATTGATTCAGGCTCTGGTTTATGACGGTTTTTGCCGCAGAGAAGAATTCAATTTACGTGATCAACAATCCAATGACAAGGAGGCTGGCAAGTAACATGGTCATCGCCATCTTCGTTTTCTTTGTAGTGATTGTGATTGGTTTGTCGTTCTACCTGGGGAATAGGGCAAAAACCTCGAGCGGCTATTATGCAGCCGGCGGGAAAATCCACTGGGGCATCAATGGGATCGCCTTCGCCGGTGATTATCTCTCCGCCGCCTCCTTCCTGGGCATCTGCGGCATGATCGCGACCGTAGGCTACGATGGTTTTCTGTATTCCATCGGCTATCTGGCAGGCTGGATCGTGGCGCTCTTCGTTGTGGCAGAACCATTGAAACGTCTGGGGAAATACACCTTCACGGACGCCGTCGATTCAAAATATAACTCGCGCGCCATCAAGCTGACTGCCGCCATCAGCACCCTGATCGTGTCGGTCTGTTACCTGATCCCGCAAATGGTAGGCGCAGGCGTGCTGGTTGAACCGCTGCTGGGCATTCCCCATTACTGGGGTGTGCTGATTGTCGGCGCCATCGTGATCACCATCGTCGCCACCGCCGGGATGGCATCCACCACGTACGTGCAGTTTCTCAAAGGATTTTTGTTGATCATCTTTTCAACCGTCCTGGTGATTGCCGTATGCTACCGCGGCATCACCACCACCCCCACCCAGGGAGGGCAGGTACCCTTCTATAAATATGCATCCCTGGCAGCCCAATCCGAGGGCGGCAAGGTTGTGCCAAGCGAAGCCGGCTGGCAGGTGATCGAGCAGCAAGAAGTGAAAATCGCCAACCATTCGTTTGTCAAGCTCGCTAAAGACGGCAAAGAATCCTGGTGGATGGTCGCCGAAGAAGACGGCAAGACCACCCTCAAGGAGACCCAATCGGCGGTTGAGCTTGCCGATGGACAGAAACTCATCAACGGCGCACCGGCTTCCAAAGAAAACCAACTGCGCCAGGTCGGCACCATCGAGCGCATAGGCGATTCCGAAGATGTATCTACGGGCAGTATTTCCCCGATAGAATTTCTGGCAGTCCTGTCCGATAAAAACACGAAAGTGCGCCTGTGGAAAGAGGCAAAACTCACCGACCAGGATCATGCCAAAGTGACCGTGTACTATCCTCAAATTACCCCGGGTAACCTGATCATGCGTCCGGGTCTGAAATTTAAAGTGCAGGGCACCCTCCTGGAACGTCTGGATTTCTTATCCCTCATGCTTGCGCTGTTTTTGGGAACCGCTGCCCTGCCGCATATCCTGATTCGTTATTACACCGTACCCAGCCCAGCCAGCGCCCGCAAATCCACCATCGTCGCCATTGGCGCCATTGGCTTTTTCTATATTCTGACCCTGTTCATGGGACTGGGGGCGATGATTAACAATGTCATCAACGTGGCTGATAACAACATGTCGGCACCGCTGCTGGCGCGCTCCTTCGGCGATATTCTATTTGCCATCATCTCCGCGATTGCCTTTGCCACGGTGCTGGGCACTGTCAGCGGATTGATCGTGGCTGCTTCAGGCGCAGTGGCACACGACCTGCTCGACCGCTACATGGGACTCAAAATGGATGACCGTCAAAAAGTGCGCGCTGGCAAAATATCTGCCTTCGTCGTCGGGGGATTAGCCATCCTGCTCGGCATCCTCTTCAAGGGTATGAACGTCTCCTTCCTGGTCGGGCTGGCATTCGCGGTGGCTGCATCGGCTAACCTGCCCTCCATCATCATGCTCCTCTTCTGGAAGAAAACCACCGCCAAAGGCATCGCCGCATCCATCGTGATGGGCATTGTGTCTTCGCTCTTGCTCATCTCGCTCTCGCCAGATTTATACAGGCAGTATGGACTCAATCCGGCGCTGGCTCCGGTGCCCCTCACCAACCCGGGCATCATCTCCATCCCGCTCAGTTTCATCACCCTGGTGCTGGTCTCCTTAATGACCCAGAAAAAAGGGAATAATCAAGTAGAAACGGTATAGCGACTGCAAACCAGTTCCGATTTTCCGGTTGAGCGCGGGGGTTATCCCGCGCTCAACCAGGACAACACAGACATGCAAGAAAGTACACGGGTAAATTTTCATTGCCATACGAATTTCAGTGATGGAAGTATTACACCGGAAGCCCTGGTGGAAAAAATGGACGCGGCAGGTGTGCGTTATGCAGCCTTGACCGACCATGACACCATCGAAGGTGTGCCCCGCTTTCAAGAAGCGCTGCGTCGCCGCGCCATTGGTTTTATCAGCGGGGTTGAAATCTCGACCTATTTCAATGGACAGAACCTACATCTGCTTGGCTATGGGTTTGATCTTAACAACCCCGCCTTAAGATCCGTCCTGGTCGCCCTGCGCCAGTCACAGAAACTGGATATCCACAGCGTGGCGGGCGAGCTGCGCAAAAGCGGCACCTCCTTTAACTGGGAAGCTGAAGCGGAGGCATATCTCAGCCCCACCCACTCCGGTAAGATCGATATCAGCCAGGCGATCGCTTTAATCCACCAGGCAGGCGGAAAAACCTTCCTCGCCCATCCCTTTCTTTATCAACTTGAGCCGGACGAGCTGGAAACCCTGATCGTGAATCTCATCCCGCTCGGCTTGGACGGCATCGAAGTATTTTACCAGTCCTATACACAGCCGGAACGCGAGCAATTATTGGCGATGGCTCAACGCCATGGACTGCTCGCCAGTGCAGGCACCGATTACCACAGTCCCAACAGTGTAGAAAAAAGCACGCCTGGCATCGACATCGCCACAGAATTTTGGAAGCAATTTCGGGATGCCGTCATCGAAAAGGATGGTTTGGTTGACGATGCCCCAAAGCCACCGGTGGAATCGCTGCCCTCCCGCCTGCACACTTTCCGGCGGCGTTATTTCGTCTTACGCATCCTGATCCCCACCCTGCTTGCCATCGTCTTGTTCGTGGCTGCGCTGTGGGGCGTGATTCTGCCTTCCTTCGAACGCTCTCTGCTCGAATATAAACGTGAGATGATCCGTGAGCTCACCGATTCTGCCTGGAGCATCCTTGCCTCCTATGAACGCGATGAACGCGCCGGTTTAATCACGCGAGATGAGGCACAGGCAATGGCAATCTCGCGCATCGAGGCGCTGCGTTACGGGCGCGAAGGCAAGGATTATTTCTGGTTACAGGATACGTTCCCGCATATCATCATGCACCCCTACCGCAAAGACTTGAATGGGCAGGATGTTTCTACCTTTGAAGATGCGCGCGGGGTGCGTATCTTTGTGGCATTTGCCGATCTGGTGAAGCGCAAAGGGGAAGGCTATCTTGAATACGTCTGGCAATGGAAGGACGACCCTCAACGCCTGGCGCCCAAAGAATCCTTTATCAAAGGATTTGAACCCTGGGGTTGGATCATCGGCACCGGCATTTACATCGAGGACGTGCGCGAAGAGATCACCCAGTTTGAGCAAAGCCTTGTGCAGACTTCATTAATCATCAGCGCCGTGGTGATCCTGCTCCTGCTGTTTGTGGTTCAACAAAGCCTGCGCATCGAACGTGAACGCCTGGATGCCGAATCG
>JBAXBF010000314.1:0-3982 GCA_037142095.1 Chloroflexota bacterium | reverse complement strand
CCTATCTGTTCAGCGAGACCGAGCGCCTCTTGAAGGAGACCGAACAGCGCAACGCTGAACTGGCGATTCTCAACAGCGTGGGTGAAGGCATGGCGAAAACGCTGGACGTCAAGACCGTCACCCGCATCGTCGGCGACAAAGTGCGCGATATTTTCAACACCGACAGCGTTGGCATTAAGCTGCTGGACAAGCAAACCAATCTCATTCACCATATTTATGAATTTGATAAAGGGGAAGGTGGTTACATTGACTACCTACAACCGTTCCCCCTGGGCAAGGGTCTGACCTCCAAAGTAATCCAGTCCCGCAAGCCGCTTGTGCTTGGCACAATCGAAGAACAGATTGCCAATGGTGCTTATTTTTCCCCGGAAGTCTTGACCCAAAGTTCGGGTAAATTCTCCCAATCCTGGCTGGGGGTGCCGATCATCGTCAACGATCAGATATTGGGAATGGTTATGTTGGGGGATTATCGCGAAAATGTTTTTAAAGAGAATCACCTGCGCCTATTGCAAACGCTGTCCGCCAACATGGGGGTTGCCATCGAAAATGCACGTCTTTTCCAGGCAGAGCAGCAGCGCGTGGCGGAACTGCAATTGATCACCTCCATCCAGCAGGGGCTGGCAGCCAAGCTGGATTTCCAGGCGATTGTGGATCTGGTGGGCGATAAATTGCGTGAGGTGTTCAATGTGCCCGATCTTTTTATCAACTGGTATGAAGAGAAGACCAATCTGGTGCACTATCTTTACTCCTATGAACACGGTGTCCGCCTGAAAATCAATCCTCTGCCACCCACTCCAGGAGGGCTTTATGAAAAGATGTCGGTTTCGCGCCAACCCATCGTATGGAATACGGAGGTGGAAGGTAATGAGGTCAGCGGGGGCACCATCCCCGGCACAGATGCCAGCAAATCGGGCATATCCATCCCCGTCATCAGCAGTAACCGCGTGCTGGGCTCGGTGCAATTGGAAAATTATGAGCGTGAGCATGCCTACGGCGAAGCCGATATCCGCCTGCTGACCACCATCACCGGATCACTGGGGGCGGCGATGGAGAACGCCTATCTGTTCAGCGAGACCGAGCGCCTCTTGAAGGAGACCGAACAGCGCAATGCCGAGCTGGCAATCCTTAACAGCGTGGGCGAAGGGATGGCGAAAACGCTGGATGTGAAGACCGTTACGCGCATCGTGGGTGACAAGGTGCGCGATATCTTCAACGCCGACGGCGTGGGAATCATGCTGCTGGATAAGCAGACCAACCTGATTCATAATATCTATGAATACGATAAAGGCGAGGGTGGCTATATGAACTATATGCAGCCCTTTGCCCTGGGTAAGGGGCTAACCACCAAAGTAATTGAATCCCGCCAACCGCTGATGCTTGGCACCGTTGAAGACCAGAACGCTCACGGCGCTTACCTTGACCCGGAAACGATGGCGGCCAGTAAGGGAGAAATAACCCAATCCTGGCTGGGCGTGCCCATCATCGTCAATGATAAGGTGCTGGGCGTGGTTACACTCACGGATTACCGCAAGCACGCCTATAACGAGAATCATGTGCGCCTGCTGCAGACGCTTTCCACTAACATGGGTGTGGCAATTGAAAACGCGCGTCTTTTTCAGGAAGAGCAGCAGCGCGTGTCCGAATTGCAGTTGATCACATCCATCCAGCAGGGATTGGCTGCCAAGCTGGACTTTCAGGACATCGTTGATCTGGTGGGCAGCAAACTGAGCGAGGTATTCCAAACACCTGACCTGGAGATCTCCTGGTATGACGAAGAAGCCAACTTACTGCGCACCCTTTACCTGTGCAAGCACGGTGAAGAATTGGAGGTTGATCCGGTAGAACCCAGCCCCGACGGCATTTTTATGAAAATAAAAAACAGCCATCAGCCGCTGGTCTGGAACTCGCCCGCAGAAGGGTTGGAGGTCTCTCCCATCGTCCCGGGGACAGAAGCCAGCAAATCAGGTGTTTATCTTCCGATCATCAGCAGCGACCGGGTTCTCGGTATCGTTGGATTGGAAAATTATGAGCGCGATCATGCCTTCAGTGAAGCCGATGTACGCCTGCTGACCACCATCACCGGATCGTTGGGAGCGGCGATGGAGAACGCCTACCTATTTAATGAAACTGAACGTCTGCTCAAGGAGACCGAACAGCGCAACGCCGAGTTGGCAATCCTCAACAGCGCCGGTGAAGGTATGGCAAAAACCCTGGACGTGAAGACCGTCACTCAAATTGTCGGGGATAAAGTGCGCGATATTTTCAGCGCCCATAACGTATCGATCATGCTGCTCGACCATCTGACCAATCTCATTCATCCACTTTATATTTATAACGTTTGGGAAAAAGATTCTGTCGATTATGGGGAACCTTTTCCGCTGGGTAGCGGTCTGACTTCCAAAGTGATCCATACCCGCCAACCGCTCATGTTTGATACACTGGAAGAACAGAACGCCAACGGAGCCTATTCCCCGCCAGAAACTGAAGAACGCTCATCAAATAAAGTAACCGAATCCTGGCTGGGGGTGCCGATCATCGTCAATGACAAGGTGTTGGGCATCGTGAGTCTGGGAGATTACCGCAAGCATGCTTATAATGAATACCACGTGCGCCTCTTGCAGACGCTGTCGGCAAATATGGGCGTGGCGATCGAGAACGCCCGCCTCTTCCAGGCAGAACAGCAGCGCGTGGCAGAATTGCAATTGATCACCTCTATCCAGCAAGGCTTGGCGGCGAAACTGGACTTTCAGGCGATCGTTGACTTGGTGGGCGACGAGCTTAGAGAGGAATTCCATTCTCCCAATCTTTCCATCGACTGGTACGAAGAAAAAACGGACCTGATCCACCATCCTTATTCTTATGAACATGGTAAACGCCTGCAGATCGACCCTGAACCGCGAGCATCCCATCAAGTTTTTGAATACTTATCCCGCACACGGCAGCCCTTTGCCTGGAATTTTAAAGACGATGCCCTTGAATCCTATTCATTCCCGGGAACAGATCCCAGCAAATCCGGCGCAGCCGTCCCATGCAAAGTGTATCCTGGAACGGATACCTGCAAATCGGGCGTAACCATTCCGATCATCAGTAACGACCGGGCTATCGGGATGGTGCAGTTGGAGAATTTTGAACGGGAGAACGCATTCAGCGAAGCCGATGTACGCCTGCTGACCACGGTTACAGCTTCGCTGGGAGCGGCACTAGAGAACGCCTACCTCTTTAGCGAGACCGAGCGACTATTGAAGGAAACAGAACAGCGCAACGCCGAACTCGCCATCCTCAACAGCGTAAGCGAAGCCATGTCGGAAACACTCGACGTGAAGAGCGTAACCCAGATCGTGGGTGATAAAATGCGGGCTATTTTTAAAACCGATATTGTTTCTATTTTGTTGTTGGATAAACAAACCAACCTGCTTCATTATCTATACGAATATGATAAAGCCGAAGGAGGCATGATTGATTTTCTGCAACCCTTCCCGCTGGGCACCGGCTTGACCTCCAAAATCATGCTGTCCCGCAAGCCGCTCTTGTTGAATACCCTGGAAGAAGAGATTGCGAACGGTGCTTATTTCCCACCAGAAGCCCTGGCAAAAAGTACGGGCAGCCTGTCAAAATCGTGGCTGGGGGTGCCGATCATCGCCAACGATCAGGCAATTGGGGTGGTTGACCTGGCGGATTACCGCGAACATGTTTTCAATGAAAATCATCTGCGGTTGCTGCAAACGATGGCAGCCAATATGGGAGTCGCCATCGAAAATGCACGCCTCTTCCAGGCTGAGCAGCAGCGCGTGGCGGAACTGCAATTGATCACCTCCATCCAGCAGGGACTGGCTGCCAAGCTGGATTTCCAGGCGATCGTTGATTTGGTGGGTGATAAATTGCGCGAGGTGTTCCATACGCCTAATCTTGGCATTTCCTGGCACGAAATAAAAACCAACTTGATCCATTATCTTTACCTTTATGAGCACGGTAAGCGGCTGCA
>JBAXBF010000313.1:0-3983 GCA_037142095.1 Chloroflexota bacterium | reverse complement strand
CTTTTTAAAAGTGAAGCAGAATTAAGAACGCTTTGGAGCAATCCAATGACCAGACGAACTTTGCTGGAGAAATTAGACGATGCAGGTTACGGAAAAGAAGAGCTATCTACACTGCAAAAATTAATTGATGCCGAAAAAAGTGATTTGTTTGATGTGTTGGAATATGTCTTTAACAGTGATGTTAAACCCATGACCAGAGTAGCCAGAGTAGCCGCCGCACAAGCAAATATTTTTGCCTTTCTTAACACCCAACAAAAAGAATTTATTGATTTTGTCTTAAGCAAATATATAGAAACCGGTGTAGAAGAATTAGACCAAGAAAAATTGCCTATCTTGCTAACCAACAAATATCAGTCGTTAGAGGATGCCAAGGACATTTTAGGTAACACTGCAAATATCAGTTCGTTGTTTATAGAATTTCAGAAACATTTGTACCAACAAGTTGCTGCATAAATGCAATTCCAGATCCCGATTATGGGGGTACTAAAAACAAAAGGCTCTAAAGTTTCATAGAAATTTTTATGAACATGTTTATTAGCATAAAAACCTGATTACTGAATTTTCAGAATACCCATCAGGAATTCGCAGCGGCTATGCAAACAGTAATCACAAATTACAGAAAGTTGGATAAACGTAATGTCTAGAAATGTTGCAGTAGGTTTAGAATGGGTTTCTATAGACTGGCACCCTGACCATACCTGGGTTAAGCACACCCTGGAAAGAATTACAGACGCAGGGATAGATGTAGACTTAATAGATAGGTCTGTTTATGTTATCCGCATTAAAGGAAAGTTCTGTATCGCATATGAGAATGGAGAATCTCCTACTGTCTACATAGGCGAAGGTAACTTCTATCAACGCATTACAGAGCATAGAAAATGGGCGCGAAATTTAATGGACTTGGTCAAAGAAACCAATTTTGAGGTTTACTTAGCCACACCAAGAGTTAGAAATAATCTAGATGTCCATCGTGATTGTGAGGCAGCCTTGCTGAATCGTTTTAAAAAAAAATACGGGAATTTACCTCTGTGGAATAAACAAAACGAAAGCAGGTTATTTGATCACCACATCTATGATGAGGTTGTTTTAGATAGCGCCCTTAGAATAGGAAAAAGAATTAGGTATGAATGGGCGGTTTTCCCTATGCGATCGTCTAAATTTCACCATAGCTATTTCAGAACCCTATAAACTTATCAATCCAAAGCTTTAATTAGCAGAAGGTTTTGCACAGTTAAAAAAAGCACATCAATGACCCCTGTTTTGTTTTTTGTAGGCTAGCAGAAGGCAAGGCTAAGGATAAATAGGAGCGTAAAGGTTGCAAGACTGATAGTTCTGGTAGCCATTCGTATTCTGGCAGTAGCTCAAGCGGATCGGGCAGTTATCAAACAGGGCCAAAAGGAGGCTGCTATACCTATTCATCAAGCGGCACTAAAAAATATGTGGCCCATTCCTATTGTGGGCATTGATATACACAATAACTGTGGATAACCCTGTCACTAATTCTTAATATTTAGTTCTAACCATTGGTAATGGATGGAGTTTAGTTAAATTGACTAAAAACTGGTCAACTATTATTCAGCAAAACTTGCAGACGCCAGAAACCGTTATTGAGGCAGTCAATAGGCTGATGATGGTTCTTGACGGTGAACAGAAAATAGCCATTGAGGCCATGTGGGAAGAAGATTTAATTGGGGTTAACGTAGTAGAATACGTTTCGTGTGTTGTCCTCTATAGTGTCCTACGGTGGCTTTTAGTCGGCTGTAAATTGTTAATCGGACCATCCTTATGCTTTATATTCTTCATTAGCTTTTTCAAGAGCATTTAAAGCGCGATCCAACAACTCGCCAAGAGGAATATTATCTTTATCAGCTAAGCGATAAAATTTTTTAATTGTTTGCTCAGTAGCCTTAATGTTAAGTTGCTGATTTCTGCCAGTTCTGTAACGACGTTGTTGTTTTATTATTGAAGTATTTTCTTCTTTACGTGTGGCTTGGCGACTCGGAAAATTATTATCTTCAGCAATACGATCTATTGAAGCTTTTTCATCTTCAATAGATTTCTCTATTCCAGATTTAGGTTTTATAGAAAAATCATCTAAATTCTCAAATGGATTTACGCGGCTCATAATCATACTACCTTTATTTTGATTGATTACCCTGCGATTTGCGGAGTGTCTCAATTACTTCCCGTGAAAATTCCTCTGCATTTGTAATTGCCTTATCAAGATTTGCTACATCTGCTCCACTCAAATGTTCGAGGGGTTGTCGAAAAGAAAACATTGCTCTAAAAGCTTCTCGTTCATTCAATTCAGTGCTAAAAACTGGTATACCAGCATCAATTAAACCGCGTTCAATATGCTTTAAAGTCCGAGTACGAATAGCTGGATTCGTGCGTGTTAATAAAACTGAATATGGTAATTTGTAATCAGGTTGCACACGACGAACAGATTTTTCTTGCTGCTGAATGACTCGAAAAGCTCTTCCTGCTTGTTCTGCATCAAGTTGTGATCCTTGTGTTGGAACAATTACAAAATCTGCACGACTTACTGCCATTATTACAATTTTTGAAGCAGTACCTTCTAAATCTACAATAACAAAAGGGGTTTTTTCGGCTGCTTCATCAATTTTTTCAGTAATATTATCTTCATCAACATCTGAAATCACAATAAGGTTAGTGGGTTTATTCTCCCCCATTGCCCATGTTTTTATTGGATGATTAGGGTCTGCATCAATAATAGTAACAGTTGTTCCACGAGCAATTTGAGAAGCAAGAATCAACGCCGAAGTAGTTTTTCCCGCTCCACCTTTAGGACTAACAAAAACAATTGTTGGCATAATAAAATTTAGTTTTAAAATTACTGTTTTACGCATGATACTAGATAGCTTCCAGATATTCAATGGCTAATAAATAGCTATCCAGTACTAAATTAGTACCAAGTAGCTATCTAGTATCTAATAGATACTCAAGTGCATATCTCGTTCTCGCTATAGATATTCAGTAGCTAACAAATAGGTGTTTGGTAGCTATTTATTATCAAGTAGCTATCTGGTATCCGATAGCTACTTAAATGCACACATGTTCGCACTGAAGACAGGTTTTTGTATACGACCAGAAGAAATAGCTTGCTTATTCCAACCAAGCCTTAGATCTGCACAAATAGACACGCAGATAAATCTAATCAAACTTTCTTACCATAAGCTTCCATCTGCTTCTTATACATAAAATCATCGTATTCTTTCTGGCTACCAAAGCCCTGACGTTCCCATATCTCCATTACATTTTTCTTCACTGGCACTTCTTGCTGTTCCAACTCCCAGTCATGCCCCCAGTCTTCTTTGAGCGCGTTGTTTAAGAATCCGGCATACGATTTATCGGCTTTAGCATTGCTGTACAAGATATTGCGTTTGACGTAATCAAAACCGTACTTCTTTTCAAAGGCTTCTAGGGCCGCCTGTACGGTTTTCTTGGCTTGGTGTTGCTCTGGCACTAATAGTAGCAATCGAGAGGGTAGGGGGCTTGTCTTGCCTTCTAGTGAGGGTAGTATAGGGGTTATGGATACTATATTAGCCAATGCTTCGTCTGAAGCGCATTCAATGAGTTTCTTGGAAATAATGCGGAAGCGAATTGCACCGACTCTACGACCATACTTGATCTCATCAAATTCAAAAACTAAATCTGATTTAGCTTTGAGTTCTTTTTGGGTTGGTTCAAGAACACGATCTCTAAAATTACTGTAAAGCTTATACTGCTCCTTTCCGATCCCCAGTATGTCACGTAATTGTTGCAATTCTACTTCGCGCTCACTTACGCGTTCATACTGCTTTAGCAATGTGTACATACGCATTGTGTACTGGCTTTTGAAGCTCAACAACATTTCAAGTTTGCAAGAAGTAAAATTTCCTTTTAGTTGCAACAGATACGGTTTCAGCTTTGGATCAAAGGATAATAAAACTGCACCCTCTTTTTCAAGATATTTTGCCGAT
>JBAXBF010000312.1:0-4009 GCA_037142095.1 Chloroflexota bacterium | reverse complement strand
AGACGCAAAATTTTGCGTCTCTACACACCGATACAAACAATTTCAGGAGGGCATAATCCATGAATAACATTGGACAACACGAACGAATAACCCAAAACAGGGTGGTCAATTTGTTTAAAAATCGTCTGAAATATACCTATCTGGGTGATTGGCATGACCGCCCCGACAACCGCAACATCGAAAAAAACCTGCTCAGAATCTGGCTCAAACGGCAGAAGGTCAATGACACCCTGATTAATAAAGCCTGGCGTGTTCTCGATCAGGCAGCCTCAATGGGGGAAGGTAAAAACATCTACGATGCCAATAAAGCCGTCTATAGTCTATTACGTTACGGGGTGAAGGTCAAAGAGGGTGCCGGTGAACTAACCCAGACCATCTGGCTCATCGATTGGGAAAATCCACTTAATAATGACTTCGCTGTTGCCGAGGAAGTCTCCATTAAGGGCGCAAACCAAAAACGCCCAGACATCGTGCTGTATGTCAACGGTATCGCCCTGGCTGTGCTGGAATTAAAGCGCTCCAGTGTGGGCATCAGCGAAGGAATCCGCCAGAACATTGGCAACCAGACGGAAACCTTCATTCGCAATTTCTTCAGCACCGTGCAACTGGTGATGGCTGGCAATGACAGCGCGGGTCTGCGTTACGGCACCATTGGGACAAGCGAAAATAAATACCTAAACTGGAGGGAAGAAAATCCAGCATACCATCCAGATCTGGATCCAAAAGAAAACCGCTATCTGCCGGCAGCGCCCTGTGAAATTTCAGAGAACGCCCTGGATTGTGCCCTACTGCGTTTGCTCGAAAAGACACGTTTCTTAGAGATTATCCATGATTTCATCGTCTTTGACATGGGTGTCAAAAAAATGCCCCGCCATAACCAGTATTTTGGTGTGCGTGCTGCCCAAAAACGCATCGCCCGCCGCGAAGGGGGCATCATCTGGCATACCCAGGGCTCCGGTAAAAGCCTGACGATGGTCTGGCTGGCGAAATGGATTCATGAAAACAATCCCGATGGGCGTGTCCTTATCATCACCGACCGCACCGAACTGGATAAACAGATCAACGATGTATTCGAGGGAGTGGAGGAACATATTTATCGCACCCGCAGTGGTGCTGACCTGATCGACACCCTGAACATTAAAGAGGAATGGTTGATCTGTTCGCTGGTGCATAAATTTGGGCGCAGTGAAGACGCTGCCACCGAGGCGTACTTGCAGGATATTCAACAGAACCTGCCAGCCAATTTTAATGTGAAGGGTGAACTGTATATCTTCGTGGATGAATGTCACCGCACCCAATCGGGCAAACTCAATAAAGCCATGAAAGCGATCCTGCCGAATGCCATGTTTATTGGCTTTACGGGTACACCGCTGTTGAGTGTCGATAAACAAACAAGTATTGAAATATTTGGATCTTACATTCATACCTATAAATACGATGAGGCTTTGGCGGATGGCGTGGTGCTCGACCTGCGTTACGAAGCCCGCGATATAGACCAGAATCTCACCTCGTCGCAGAGAGTGGATCAATGGTTTGAAAGTAAGACCCGCGGTCTTTCCGAAATGGCAAAGATGCTACTAAAACAGAAATGGGGCACAATGCAAAAGGTGTTGTCCAGCCTATCCCGTCTGCAGCAGATCGTCAATGATATCCTTTTGGATATGGAAACGCGCCAACGCCTGATGGATGGGAGAGGCAATGCTCTGTTGGTTTGTGCAAGCATCGATCAGGCTTGTAAGATTTATGAACTCTTTGACTCAACAGATCTGAATGGGAAATGCGCCATCATTACCAGTTATAAACCCTCACCCGGCGATATCGCTTTGGAAGATGCCGGCGAAGGCATGACCGAAACCGTGCACCAATACGAAACTTACCGTAAGATGCTGGCAAATTATTTTAATGAACCTGCAGAAACAGCAATCAACAAAGTGGAAAAATTTGAAGAGGACGTGAAAGAACGTTTTGTCAAAGAGCCGGGGCAAATGAAATTGCTGATCGTCGTGGATAAATTGC
Organism: Chloroflexota bacterium; assembly: GCA_037142095.1. Taxonomy (GTDB): domain Bacteria; phylum Chloroflexota; class Anaerolineae; order Anaerolineales; family DRKV01; genus JBAXBF01. The sequence continues at coordinate 1,993 of JBAXBF010000312.1, read as the reverse complement.
TGACCGGTTTTGATGCGCCGCCGGCAACCTACCTTTACATCGATAAACCGATGCGCGATCATGGTCTCTTCCAGGCAATCTGCCGCGTCAACCGCGTGGATAGCGAAGATAAGGAATATGGTTATATTATTGACTATAAAGACCTCTTCCGTCCCCTGGAAGGTGCAATCAGAGACTATACCAGCGGCGCCTTGGAGGGCTATGATAAAGAAGATGTGATCGGTTTGCTTTCCGACCGTCTGAAGACAGGACGTGAAAGGCTGGAAGAAACCCTCGAAATTGTCATAGCGATCTGCGAACCGGTGCGCGCCCCGCGCAGCCAGGCGGATTATTTTGCTTATTTCAGCGCGGTGGATATGGCGGATGCCGCAACCATGCGCGCCAATGAACCCAAAAGGGTGGCATTATATAAAGCGGTCGTTTCTCTTGTGCGCGCCTATGCTAATCTTGCCAATGAACTGGAAGCGGCTGGTTTTTCTGCGAGTGAAATTTCCAGGATCAAAGATGAAGTATCCTTCTACGAAAACCTGCGTAAAGAGGTACAGATGCACAGCGGGGATTATCTGGATATGAAACAATACGAACCTGCCATGCGCCATCTCTTGGATACCTACATACAAGCCGATGTAAGTGAAATGATGGCTAAATTCGAAGAAATTGGTTTGATCGAGATGATTGTCCAAAAGGGATTGACTGCCGCGATAGATGGTTTGCCGGTCGGCATCGCAAAAAATGAGAATGCCGTGGCTGAAACGATCGAAAATAATATCCGCAAAGTTATTATTGATGAAATGGCTGTCAATCCGAGGTACTACGAAGATATGTCGGCGGTGCTCGACGCATTGATCCGGGAGCGTCGCACCCAGGCACTTGATTATAAGGCTTACCTTGAAAAAATTAAAGACTTGGTGACCCAGGTAGTCCAACCGGAGAGTGTTGGAACAGTGCGCTATCCTAAAAGATTAAACAGCCGGGCAAAACGGGCGTTATTTGACAATTTAGGTCAGAATGAGGAATTAGCGCTGCAAATTGATCGAGCTGTTTGCGAAATAAAAAAAGAAGGCTGGTTTGGCAACACCTTAAAAGAACGAGAGGTTCGCAATGCAATCTGTGAAGTATTAAAAGGAAAGGATGCCTATAATGTGGAAGATGTGTTCAATCTGGTGAAGAATCAAGATGAGTATAAGTAAGCACATCATTACAGTGAATGATATCCCCGTTCAGGTTGTACGCAAGGATATCAAGAACCTGCATCTGGCGGTCTATCCTCCCGATGGGCACGTGCGTGTGGCAGTTCCCTTGCATGTGAATGATGATAATGTGCGTTTAGCCGTGATCACCAAACTGGGTTGGATTAAGAAGCAGCAAGCTCATTTTCAGGAACAGGTGAGGCAGTCTCAGCGTGAAATGATTTCCGGTGAAAGCCATTATTTTTGGGGCAAGCGTTATCGACTTGAAGTGGTCGAACAGTGGGGTCGCCACTCCGTAGAGATAAAGAACAATACCTGGCTTTATCTCATAGTAACTCCCAATACCTCTCAAGCAAACCGTGAGCTGGTCTTGAATGAATGGTATCGCACAGAAATCAAAAAATGTGTACCGGATTTGATCGCAAAATGGGAGCCCATCATCGGTGAGCAGATCGCAGAGTGGCATATCAAGCGAATGAAGACAAAATGGGGCAGTTGTTTGAGCGGTGCCAGACGAATCTGGTTAAATCTGGAACTGGCCAAGAAACCGCCGGAATGTCTTGAATATATTTTAGTCCACGAGATGGTGCATCTGATAGAACGCCGCCATAATGCCAATTTTATTAATCATATGGATCGATTCATGCCCAATTGGCGGCTATACCGGGCTGAACTCAACCAATCCCCATTGGCTCATGAAGATTGGGTATATAAAAACGCATATTGATGAGACTATCTATCACCCCAGCGCCAGCCACAAATCCAGGCTTTCTTCGACACAGCTTGCCACGAGTTCGATGAAT
>JBAXBF010000311.1:0-4019 GCA_037142095.1 Chloroflexota bacterium | reverse complement strand
CATTATTTCTACTTACCTTCTAGTTTTACGGTGATCTTGGTTATCACGAAAGCGATTCGAAAGGAGATTAGATTATGTTTGTCGGACAAAGAATGTCACATCCTGTGATTACCGCCTATCCTGAAATGACGATGCTGGAAGCATTGGAATTGATGCATCAGGAACAGATCCGCCGCCTGCCGGTCGTGGATAAGCACGGCAAACTTACCGGTATTATTGCCGAGCGAACCCTGCTTAAGGCGATGCCTTCTGAGGCAACGACATTAAGTGTCTGGGAGATCCGCGATAAAATGACAGATATGACCATCGAAAAATTCATGACCCATGATGTTACAACGGTCATCGAGACAACACCGCTGGAGGAGGCTGCGCGGATCATGATTGATCAGGATATCACCGGATTGCCGGTTGTTGATGGGGAAAAATTGGTCGGCTTCATCACCCAACGGGATATCTTCAGAGTATTCATGGAAACACTGGGAGCGCGGGAACCCGGCGTGCGGGTCACAGCCTTAGTCTCCAAAGATCCTGGAACGATCTATCACCTTGCCCAAGCCATCTATGATCTTGGCGGAGATATTCGCTCGTTTAGCACCTTTCTGGGAGAAAATTCGGAGAATGGCGAAGCCATCATCAAAGTGGCTGGCGTCAAGAAGGAAGATCTGCTCAAAGCGATCATGCCATTTGTGGAAAAACTGGTAGACATAAGATAAAAATGGATATCAAAAAACTTCCGAAGTCCTGATGAACTTCGGAAGTTTTTTTATTAGCAAGGCATGGTGAAGGGAGGGTAGGGACAAGTTTTATATAAACACTCCCCGTTACCCCAAAATTCTTGACATGCTCCGGGCAGCGGTGGATTCACCGGATCTGGCGGCGGGGGAGGCGGAGGAGGGGGGTATGGCTGCGGCTGAGGCACTGGCACAGCACCGCCAGGAATGGCTAACACCTGCCCCGCCGGAAGATGGCAGGGGTTAGAGCCGATCGTGCTCTGGTTGATATTATAGATGCCGATAACATTGCTCGCATCTACATTTGGACCATAGAATGCCTTCGCAATTTTGGTTAAGGTATCTCCTGTTTGAATCGTGTAATAACTTAAACCGGACTGTAAACTCGTTTTTGTTTTCATATTTTATCCTCCTGATTACCATCATTTTACATGATTAATCATCTTAACGCTACCGTAAGTTTACGATATTTATTTCACGAATAAAAATAAAGGGCGCCGGTTGCCCAACGCCCTTCGTCATTCCCTGCCAGTTTTTTTACTTACCAAACTTTTTCGTGAGGATATCCGCTAAGGTCGGCTGCCCGATTTCCTGCAATTCATAACGCACACGCTGCGTGGGTTTGTTGATTTTGAGAATGCGCCCCAGGTCGATGGGGGTACCGATAATGATTAAATCGACGTCCATGTTGTTAATTGTCTGCTCGAGTTCGTGAATTTGCTTGTCGCCATACCCCATCGCAGGTAAAACATTACCAGTCGTCGGGTATTTTTGGTAAGTCTCCTTGATGGTTCCAACCGCATAGGGGCGCGGGTCGACGATTTCCTTGGCTCCAAAGCGGCGCGCCGCCACCCAGCCGGCACCATAAGCCATTTCCCCATGGGTCAAAGTGGGACCATCCTCGATGACCAGGACCCGCTTGCCGAAAATGGCAGCCGGATCGTCCACAAACAATGGGGAAGCCGCCTCCACCATCACAGCCTGTGGGTTGCGGCTGCGCAGCGCATCGCGCACCTGGGTGACCGATTCGGGCGACGCGGTATCCACCTTGTTGATGACAAAGACATCTGCCAGACAGACATTGGCTTCGCCAGGATGGTAGAGCGTCTCATGCCCCGGGCGGTGCGGGTCGGCGACGACGATATGCAGATCAGAGACATAGAAAGGCAGATCGTTGTTGCCCCCATCCCACAAGATGATGTCCACTTCTTTCTCCGCCTGGCGCAGAATGGCTTCGTAGTCCACGCCCGCATAGACGATCACCCCGTTATCGATATGAGGCTCATACTCCTCACGTTCTTCAATGGTACATTGGTGCTTTTCCAGGTCTTCGTAATTGGCAAAGCGTTGAACCCTTTGTTTCACCAGATCGCCGTAAGGCATCGGATGGCGAATGGCTGCCACTTTATAACCCATCTGGATCAAAATCTGAGCGACGCGGCGGGTGGTCTGGCTCTTTCCCGAGCCGGTGCGTACGGCGCATACAGATACCACTGGTTTGGAGGACTTGATCTGGGTATTGCGCAGTCCCATCAGGCGGAAATCTACCCCCGCGGCAAGCACCGTCGAGGCTTTATGCATGACGTACACGTGGGTTATATCGCTATAGGCAAAGATGACCTGATCTACTTTCTTCTCCTGAATTAATTTGAGCAAATCCGATTCCGGGTAAATAGGAACACCAGTTGGATAAAGGGAACCGGCTAGGGCAGCAGGATAAACGCGTCCATCAATATTCGGGATTTGAGTGGCAGTGAATGCCACAACCTCGTAATCAGGGTTATCCCGGAAATAGACATTAAAATTATGAAAATCGCGCCCGGCGGCACCCATAATTAAGACCCGTGTTTTCGTCATAAATATTCTCCCATCATTTCTGTATTTGAAATCCTTTGATATATTAAATTATATCACGAATTTCGTTTATTACAAGTCAAATAACTTTGATATTCGAAGAACACCCCTTATTTTTCAGCGCTGCGCCAGCAGTCTAACAATAAAATCGTAATTTTTTTCCTTGACATGTTGGGCAATTGTGCTATAATCTTGCAAGTGCTTTCCCTGGTAGCTCAATTGGCAGAGCAATCGGCTGTTAACCGATCGGTTGTAGGTTCGAGTCCTACCCGGGGAGCCTAATATACTTCATCCCGAACTAAACACACCCTTCGTAGGGCAATTCCTATTTGTTAGCAGAGTTACCCGGAAGGTTGGTAAAAAAAGTTCGGGATGTTTGCGTTTAATTCTGTCCTTTTGATGCGCCAAATGTCGGATCGTTGCCCAAATAACCGCCGGCTTCGGTATAGGTGAACACGTGAATGGCAGCCTTACCGTCCATCGGGCATTGATATTCGCATATCCCACAGCCGATGCACAGTTCTTTTACCACGCGGGGGCGTTTTACAGATACAATGTCGCCATTCCCATTCACCGCCTCAACAATCTCCAGTTTGATTGCCTTGTTGGCTACCGGGCACGCTTCTTCGCATACGATGCAGTCAATGGCGTAAGCCCAGGGCAGGCAACGATTACGGTCTACAGATGCAAGCCCCATCGGAACATGCTGTTTTTCTTCCAAGGTCAGACGTGGAATGGCGCCGCTGGGGCAAACCTGACTGCAGGCAACGCAGTCATAATTGCAGTAACCAATCCGGGTGTCCATACGGGGCGTGAACATATTACGCCAGCCACCTTCCAAGAAGCTTGCCTGCAGACCTTGGGTTGGACAAACCCGCACACATTCATTGCAGCGAATGCACAACGCATCGAAATCGACCAGATTAGACCCTGGCGGACGGATCAAATCCGCCGCGGGGCGATTTTCAATTGGCTCAACCAGAGATAACGCCACCCAGGCAGCGGAGATGCCAACCATTTCCAATGCTTCGCGGCGTGAGAGGTCATAAGATTGACGGGCAGCAGGCTTCCAATTTTGCACTTGCCATTGGAATACAGCACTTTCTTTAGCGCAGTTATCAACACAGTTGTAACAAACGGTACATTCCGCCGGGTCGCTGGTAAAATTGCGGGTTGGGTCGATGGTAGCGGTTGGGCAATGGCGGTTACATAAAGCGCAGGAAGTACATTCATCGGTAACCGTACGGCGGAAGAATGAAAAACGGGAGAGCAATCCCAGCAAACCACCCAGCGGGCAGAGATAACGGCACCAGAAACGCTCTGCCCACCAGTTCAGCACCACGATTCCTACAAAGAGGAGGAAAAGTGGCACCGCTAAAGGATAAACCGAGCGTAAGTCTTTGAAGACAGGGTAGATCACCGCCTGGTGAATGG
>JBAXBF010000310.1:0-4047 GCA_037142095.1 Chloroflexota bacterium | reverse complement strand
TTGATTATAGTGATCATGCATCTTTCTGGTATTATGGGTATCCTGCTATATTAGGGATTGAGGACGATAGCGGAGATTGGAATGATTATTATCATACGGCTAATGATAAACTGGTGAGTATAAACCTGACGTATTTGACTAATTATATTAAAGCATCTGTCGGAACGACAGCCCAACTGGCTCAAGTGGCTACAATACCTGCGCCGGCTGCAGTGGTTCTTCAATCGCCGGCAAATGGAGCTGTGTTAACCAATTGGAATCCAATTTTTAGGTGGAAGGTAACCGCGAATGCGACCAATTATTACCTGTTGGTTAATAATTCGTTAGCCAAGGCATACATTCAGCAGTGGTACACGCTTAGTGGAGCGCATTGTAATGGTACTACTTGTTGGGCGGCATCGCCAAAAACATTAAGCAAGGGTCCGTATCGTTGGTACGTGAAGGCTCGTAATAGCGGGGTCGATGGACCTTTAGGCACTGGATTTTCCCTGAACACTCCTTCTGTACCGGGTAAAGTCACTTTGATCAGTCCGACAAGTGTAACAACGACGACCCCACCTTTTCGCTGGAATTCGACTAGTCGAGCTATCCGCTATCTCATAAGCATGAAAATATCGAGTGGGAGTACAACAAATATTTGGGTTGCCTCGACTACCGCAGGTTGTTCAAGTGGTGGTGTATGTACTTATACGCATACCCAGCCATTTGCCAAGGGCACATATACCTGGTCGATTACCGCGTGGAATCCGAGTGGGAGTGGTATTCAGAGTAACCCACTAAATATAACGATTCGCTGAAGAGTAATTTAATGAAGTCCATTGATGTGGTTTTCCATCCACACATGGAAACTGGCAACATCATCGAAGATCGCAACAGGACATTCTTGTGCAAGAAGATTTACCTCTGCTAATTCGCGGCACCAGGCAGCGCCCAGCGGGACAACCCCAACTTCATTCGCGTTTCGCATGTCCATAACCATATCACCGACATAAGCGACTTCTTGAGGAGAGAGCTCCCATTTCTTTAGAATCTTGCGCATGCAATCGGGTTTAATGACTCCGTGAATAGAACCGCCTTCGACTTCATCGAAAACTTCCCACATACCCATATCTTTCAATGAGATGACTGCGCTGTTATAAGATTTTCCAGTAACCACGCCTAATTTGATTCCGCGTCGTTTGAGCATATCCAGCGTTGCGCTCAAACCTGGAAACAAGATCGTTTCTGTACGGCTAAGTCGCTTGTATTCTTCCATATAAACTTGCATACATTCTTGCCACCGCTCACCAGCTTCGTTTTTAAATGTACCGTCTTCGGTAGGACCAAACGTGGCAACGATGTCTTGGTCTGTGTAATGACGGTCTAACACCTGGGCATAAGCTTTGCGATATGCCGGAAAGATAACAGGAAATGTGTTTGCCAATGTACCGTCTAAGTCAAATATAACACCTTTGAGTTTCATCTATAAAAAAATCCTTTGTTCTTTATGTATGCGTGAATCGACTTCCAATCAGGGTAGAACCGTGATGTTATAGGTAATCAAAGCAGAAATCGAGCCGCGCTTCCCCCGTTCTTGATTATAGTCCAAAAGAAAGTATCGGTCAATCTGGTTAATAAAGATCGGCATGAGTCTTGCACGGTTAAAAGGTTGCAAAATTGCACAATATCATCTAAAATAAAGGGAGAATTGAGCAACTGCTTCTTGTTTTACCGCACGGTAAAAATTTACAGTTAGGTAAAAACATCTTTGGCGTTTGTTACAAAGGGAGAGAAACTATGGACGAAATCCGCACACAAATGAAGAATCCATTGGTTACTTGTATTTTGGGTTTCATCATTGGTTTAATTATTGGGTTGCCTGTGTTGGGCTGGTGGTTGTGGCCTGTGGAGTGGACGAATGCTACCCCTCAACAACTACGAGAAGACTTGAAAATTGATTATCTTAAGATGGCTATTGATTCTTACCAACTCAACATCAAGTCGCCCCAGGCAATGGTGGATGCGAAAGATCGTTGGGACGGTCTTGGAAAAGATGCGGGGTCAGTTTTAGATGAAATACGTTCTGAAGACGACAAGAAATATCTTAAGACATTGGAACCTTACGCAAAAATTGTCCAACCTCCTTCAAACCCTGATAATCTGAAAGAAGAAACAAAACCGGTACAAAAAGAGAATGAGAATCCTGCGAAACCAGATTTTGTAAACTCGTTGGTAGTCATTCTGGTTGTTGTGGTGATTGGGGTCATCCTTGCGGGGGTCTTATATTATGCCCGAGTTTATCAACGGCGTGGACATGCTGAAGAATTTCCACCAGAAAATGAAGCTTTTATAGAACAGGATCTCACTGAAGTCTCTGAAGAATTCGAGTCTATTGACGTGGAGGGACGTGCGGAGGTACCTATTGCTCAAAACCGCCGTACAGTTGCCGGAGTGCCCGGAGAGATGTCTGTCGATGTAAAGCCTGTTGCTATACGGGAAGATGTACCAATTTCACAGTATATGACCACCTACACACTGGGCGATGACCAGTTTGATGACTCATTCAGTATTGACTCACCCGCGGGAGAATTTTTGGGTGAGTGTGGCGTGGGGATTTCTGAATCAATTGGTGTAGGAGATCCGAAGAAGGCTACTGCCCTCGAGATTTGGCTCTTTGATAAAAATGATATCCAGACCGTTACAAAAGTTCTGATGAGTCAATATGCTTTCAATGACCAGGAATTGCGCCAACGTTTGATTTCTAAGGGTGAACTGGTGCTATTAGAGCCAGGAAGTGAGGTTGTGCTTGAGACGGCAACGCTTTCCCTGGTTGCCAGGATGGTGGATTTGGCATATGGGAGTGGTCCTTTACCTCACAAGAGTTATTTTGAACGAATTACCTTAGATTTATCAATTTATCGAAAAAGATAGTCAAGGCGATTAATGGCAAAGTACACGAAGAACACGAAGGATGATAATCGTCCTTCACGTGTCTTGGTGTACTTTATCTTTTAAGAGAGGATGAGTGCGCCGTTCTCCGTTTTCTTAAGCACGCTTATTCAATCTTCAGGATCTTAAATGTAATTTCTCCACCAGGTGTCTGTACAGAAATATCATCACCCACGCATCTTCCAAGCATTGCGTTACCAATAGGCGATTCGTTAGAAATGCGTCCATTAGATGGATCAGATTCCTGGGCACCGACAATCCGGTATGTCTCTGGGTCTTCTTCGCCATTTTGATGAACAGTTACAGTAGCACCGACATCCACGATATCTTTGTGTACGCTATTATCTTCAATAATGACGGCGTTCATCAATAGGTGTTCCAAGTCCTGAATACGACCTTCCAAAAAACCTTGATCTTCTTTGGCTTTGTGATAGTCAGCATTTTCAGAAAGATCGCCCATCTCAATTGCTTCGCGCAATCGTTTTGCAACAGCCTCGCGTTCAACAGTTTTAAGTTGTTCTAGCTCATCGCGTAATTTTTTTTCACCAACCGGGGTTAAATATGCATCTTTATTCATAGTTAGATTGTACCTAAATAGACCAAAATCCGCAACACCTAAACGCGTGTATCTGGATCAAATATGCGATGATGTTCTTGAATGGCAAAGCGGTCAGTCATTCCAGCGATGTAATCGCAGATTACCCGTTCTTGAGGGCGTTCAGAGAACCGGTTGCGGATGTGTTTGGGAAGGATGGCAGGCTCTCCCATATAAGCGTTGAACAAATCGCTCAAGATGCGTTCAGTTTTGACTGCTACTCGCTTAACTCTATAGTGGCGGTAAAGGTTCTTATAGAGAAAATCTTTCATTTCATGGCAGAAGGCTGCCATTTCTTCGCCGAATCCGATGACATCGTATGCGAGCTGCTGAAGTTCCAGTACAGAGGAGACATGGCTCTCTTTCAGTCGTTCTTCGGTATTGCGAATCATATCATCTACCAACCAGCCTACGAAGCGGCGAATAAGACGGTGAAGGGTTAATTCGTCAATCTGGCAAGAACAGACATCCCAACCAATACTTTCAAGCAAGCGCTCCCAGATAGTAATTTTACTTAAATCTTG
>JBAXBF010000309.1:0-4058 GCA_037142095.1 Chloroflexota bacterium | reverse complement strand
ATCAGATAAGGCAAATGACTGATTGCGGCGACGAGTAAATCATGTCTTTCTGCTTCCAAAATAAGTGGACGCGCACCAATTGATTGGATGAGGAAGGAGAGCAAATCAATCGTATTTCGGGATGTTCTCGCTGCCGGTGTAAGGATAAATGGTGCGTTTTTAAAAAGATGAGGATCAACAGCTTCTATACCCGATTTTTCTCTTCCACACATCGGGTGTCCGCCAATAATCTGAATCTCATCGGGTAATGATTGCATCTTTTCAACAACGGGCACTTTCACGCTACCTAAATCCATTACAATACTCTTATTAGGTAATATACTCGAAATTTCATCTATCATATTTAGAATGACACGCATTGGCGTCGCTAAAACTATGATATTAGCCTCTTTTATTGCTTCTGAAAGATGAGACGTACCTTTATCAATATAGTTCTTCTCTACGGCGATTTTAACATATTCTGGTCTAAGATCATATCCAATGATAGTATGAAACATCCCATGCAAGGCTGCTGCCAGGGAACCACCCATTAATCCCAAACCAATTATTGAACAGGTTTGCCCTTTAATTGTACTTATAAAGTCATCCTCTTTCATAGCACCGCCGCACTGCCTGAGAAATACAATCAATATCTTTCATTAAATCGATGAAATTTGACGGCGTAAGAGATTGGGCACCATCCGATAAGGCTACTTTTGGATGAGGATGTACTTCTATGATCAAGCCATCTGCACCAGCCGCGATGCTAGCTTTTGACGTTGGGGCGACTAAATCCCATTTTCCTGTTGCATGGCTCGGATCAACGATAACTGGCAAATGAGAAAGCTGCTTTAAGACCGGGATGGCACTTATGTCCAATGTGTTTCTGGTGTACGTTTCGAAAGTACGAATACCACGTTCGCATAGCATAACTTTATCATTTCCACAGGCAAGAATATATTCGGCAGACATTAATAATTCTTCCATGGTTGACATCATTCCTCTTTTTAGTAAAACGGGATGTCCTGCTTCTCCAACCGCTCGTAATAAGGTGAAATTCTGCATATTCCTTGCCCCAATCTGTAGAATATCAGCATATTCCATTATCATAGGAAGCATTTGATGGTCCATCACCTCAGTAATAACCGGTAATCCGGTTTCTTGACTTGCTTCGGCTAAAAGTTTTAATCCTTCTTCTCCCATTCCCTGGAAACTATAGGGGGAAGTCCGAGGTTTAAAAGCGCCACCTCTTAGTATCTTAGCTCCAGCATCCTTGACTATATGGGCAGTTTCCAGTATCTGTTCACGACTTTCCACGGAGCAGGGTCCTGCCATTACAACAATATCTTTTCCACCGATGATTACGCCATTGATATTAATAATTGTGTCCACCGGATTAAACTCACGGCTGGCAAGTTTGAATGGTTTCGATATTCGGACAATATTCTCAACGCCATCCAATCTCTCCAATTGTTCACGTTCAGAATACAAAGTAGCAACGTCACCTACAATCCCTAAAATGGATTGGTATTCTCCAATAATCCGCCGAATTTGCATTCCACGTTTTTCCACTAAATAACTTACTTCAGCAATCTGTTCTTCAGATGCCCCGGCTCGCATAATAATAACCATTCTATCCTCCTATAAATCCTTATTAAGACAAAATTTTCCCAACGGCAGATGCTATTGGCTTTAGAGAATTCATCAATTCCTGGAAATTCCCCGGTGTTAATGACTGCGCTCCATCTGACATCGCTTCCTCCGGGCGCGGGTGAACTTCAATAATCAATCCATCTGCACCCACTGCCAGGCTTGCACGAGAAACCGGCGCTACCAAGTCCCACTTTCCGGTTGCGTGACTTGGATCCACAATGACAGGCAGATGGGATAATTGCTTAAGCAGTGGGACTACGCTTATATCTAGTGTGTTTCGCGTATAAGTGGAAAATGTACGGATACCTCTCTCACAGAGCATCACCCGCCAATTGCCATGGGAGAGAATATAATCCGCAGCCATCAACATTTCATCAACCGTCGACATCATTCCTCGTTTAAGCAAAACGGGTTTTTGAGATTCACCAACTGCGTGAAGAAGGGCATAGTTCTGCATATTGCGGGCACCTATCTGTAAAATATCCGCATAGCTAGCTACCATATCTACCAATTGTGGTTCGGTAACTTCGGTAACGATCGGCATCCCGGTCTTTTCGCGTGCCTCCGCTAAAATACGTAATCCCTCTTCTCCCAATCCCTGGAAACTGTAGGGGGAAGTCCGAGGTTTATAGGCTCCACCGCGTAAAATCTGCGCCCCTGCGTTTTTTACAATCATGGCAGTTTCCATTAATTGGTCATGATTTTCTACGGCGCAAGGTCCTGCCATGACAACAAAATGATCGTTTCCAATCTTAACCCCATTGACATCAAATACCGTATCCAAAGGATGGAACTCACGACTGGCTAACTTAAATGATTTCTGCACCCGCATAACACTATCCACGCCATCGATACGGGCAGCAACTTCTGTATCGATCCGGCGAACATCACCAACCACACCGATAATTGTTTGCTCTTTACCCGTCGAAAGGTGCGCCTGACAACCCCATTTTTCGATCCGCGAGACAACTCGTGAGACTTGTTCTTCTGTTGCATTATGTTTCATTATAAAAATCATAATTCCTCCTGCTAATCTCTAAAATAAATAGGTCGGTTATTTACATCTTCTCTGATAAGTCGGGACGAAGTTTTTTGGCTTCGCCCAAATAGATATGTTTAATCTCAGCCTGGGGAATATCCGTGTTCCAATGGATCAAAACGCGAATGCACATCCTTAAGCTGCCAGTAACTTTCATTTCTTGCATACACATTAAAGCAGTTTCAGTCCATCCCAGGTCACGAGCCGCTTTGGCAGGATAAACCGCATCCAAGTCATCTGTTGCCGAGAAGATAACAGATGGTACGTCTTCCTTCAATATCCCATTCTTCTGAATGATTTGCTCTAATAATTGACGGGTGGCATTTAGAATTGAATCGGGATTATTCTCTTCGACACTTATTGCCCCGCGAACACCTCTACAAATCATTATCACCTCCAAAATAAAAAAAACGTGGAGCGGGTTGCTCCACGTTTTGCTTAGTAAATATTCTACTAAATGTCTACGAACAGACGTGAAGCTGCCTCTTGGGATAGATGTATCCAAAATAATAATAAAAGGAAAAAGCAACTACGGTCTTCATAGAGATTTGTAACATAGGTTAATCATACCAGTATTAAATTTATTTGTCAATCTACAAAAAGCAGAACTTAAGGGATATTTGACAAATAGAGTATAGATTTATGAGATGGTATGGGAAGATGTGTCTTAGCTGCTTTCCTCACCCTAAGATATTAATGGCTCGTGTTTGGGTACCCGGATATAAAGTGCAGCCAGGAAATTTGCCAGGGCAATAAACATACCCATTAAAAAAACATACTGGAAACCGAATGTGCTCCATATAACACCGCCAACCAGAGCAATCACGATCGAAAAGATATGGTCGAGGGTTACGGAAGCGGTCAGGGCAGGTTGAATATCTGCGGGTTTTAATGCGATCTTCTTCATGTAGGTGGCGCGTGCCATGTTTACCGACATTAACATCTGATCTAAAAGATAACAGACGCAAATGATAATAAATGCGACGTTGATTGGAAACATGAACTTGGAAAAACCATAGCCAAAGCAGACAAATACTAAAAGCACGGCTTCTGAGATTAAGACAAATCGCTCTCCATAGTGATCGGTAGCCCAACCTAACAATGGTTGAAAGATAATTCCGATGATACCGCCAATCGTCAATAGCGTAGCGATAGTCGCCGTCGGTTGATTGAATACGGTAACAATCACCCAGGCGGCAAAGGTAATAAAAATCTGCTTCCTTGTCCCATACAGAATCGACAATATATAATATAGTCTGTACTCACGATGCAACTTCAAATATACTTTGGGCTGCTGGTCTTTATCCGGTTTCATCGCAAACATAAGGATTGCCGCAATTGAAAAACCGAATGCTGACAAGGCAAAACTATGATTAAAGGTAAAGCC
>JBAXBF010000308.1:0-4063 GCA_037142095.1 Chloroflexota bacterium | reverse complement strand
AAACCGCGCGACGCATCAAGTTCCCAAAAACGGTTGCGCGTAAGAACTTTTTCCTTTGGATACACTGCTTCGCGCAGCACGCTTAGCGGATCTTTCATTGTGCGTAGCCGCGCCTTCACGTTATTTATTAGCCGCTGGCGGCGGGAATAGCCAAAGGCGCTGCGTCTTACCTTACTTGTAGCACTGTTTGAGACTGTCAAAACAGGCGAAGTTAAAATGCTTTCCTGGGCTGTCTGAGACGTAAAACCTGCTTGAATGCCGCTCCTTATTCTGAGGGCGCATGGCTTCATAGTATTTCTCCTGGTTTTATTTCCTGATCAGAATGATGATTCTTAACTCTATGCTTCATTCTATCAAAGGCAATCATGTTTGAATACCGTATTCTTACGGTAAACTCACAGCTTGTTTTTTCGACACATTGATGATAAATAATACACCCATCGCTACAATCACAATCCCAATTAAAGTATAAAATAAAACTTGCGGAGGCGCGATTAGAAATAGGCGTCCGATTAACCACGGAACCGTCATCGCTCCCAGACTGCCGCCGACGAAGATCAAACCGGTAATCCTGCCAGATATCCGTATCCTCCGTTCTGCCAGCGCCACCGTCGTAGCGACGATGGGACCGATCACCAAACCAAAACCGCAAGAACCAATCCAGATAACTGTACTGGAAAGAGGAAACACCGCCAGGATACATAAAAAGATCAAAGCGCCGCTCAGCGCAATGCTTAAAATCTTCTCTGGTGAGAAACGCATTGCGGCTGGTATTCCCAATAAGCGTCCCACTGTGTATGTACCCCAGAAAGCCGAAGCCAGATATGCCGCACCAGCCTCATTGCTTAGACCGGTAACAACCATATAAGATGAAATCCATCCCCCATAACTGGTCTCCATGGCAACATACATGAACAGGAAAAGTGCCACAAGGAACACAAGCCCGAAATTGACCTTTCCCTTTCCATCTTCATGCGTAGCCACGGGATGCACTGGGCTTGGCAGACGTGCCATGAAAAGTAAGCCCGGCAGCATGATGAATGCCAAAATCCAATAAGCCCATTGAATCCCGCCGCTTATCCGCAGCGCCTGAGCTACAATCACTGGAGCTATGAAGGAACCAACCCCAAAGCAAAAATGCAGTCCATTCAAATAGGGCGCACCGCGACTCTTGTACTCCCACATCAGCAGCGTATTGCCGCCCACCGTTATCAAACCAGCGAAAATACCTAGGAACAGAAAGACGATAAACAGCATCCATACTGCCGGCATGAAAGGTGTCAACCCCATCGTCACCGCTAAAACGAATAAAGCTATCGTGAGCAGCCGGTGTCCAGGAAAATGGTCATAAAGGCGCGCCCCAAACAAAGAGGACAACATCGTACCCATTTCACGGGCGGTGAACAAAATACTGATCGTGCTTAAATCGCTGTGCGTCCTTTCTGCCAGAGCAGGCAGGGTAGGTCCCAAAACAGCAAAGGCAATGCCTAAAGAGATAAATGCCAGATAATATCCGGTTAATTTTTGTAAAGCCGCTGTAATTTTTGTCATAACCAATGTGATTCTACCATAACTCCCATAATGATATCTGGCGATGTCCTACCGCCAACTTCTCACACATCTCCATATCCCCCTTAATCCCGAAATTTCCTTTTTCCTATTCGTAGGCTAAAGCTTCACGGATCGTTAATCT
Source organism: Chloroflexota bacterium (assembly GCA_037142095.1). Lineage (GTDB taxonomy): Bacteria > Chloroflexota > Anaerolineae > Anaerolineales > DRKV01 > JBAXBF01. Next base: position 2,370 of record JBAXBF010000308.1, on the reverse strand, counting down.
CGAAGCATTGTGGGCTGGTAAAGCACTCGCAAACGCCGACACCACCAGCACAATTCCAAACCAGATCATGAACCCATCCGGGGAAAGCACAAACCCCAGCGGGCTGTTGAGCAGCGCCACCCCCACCAGATAGTTAAGCGCAAACGTGATCGGCAGTGCAATCACAATCCCAAGCAGCCAGCTTATCATTCCGATTAAGACACCTTCTACAATGACCAATTGTAAAATGGCGTAATCATTTGCCCCCGTTGCCCGCATCACCGCAATTTCGCGGGTACGCTCCATGACGTTCATGCTCATCGTACCGGTCAACCCCAATCCCCCAACCAGGGCAATCAGCACCGCCATCGCCATCAAAATCATGATGATTGTATCCACCAAGGATACCTGCTGGGCTCTGAGTTGCGCACCAGACATGATCATCTGAATTTGGATTCCTTCTCTTTTAAACAATTCGTTCAATTTTTTAATCACCAAGTTTTGTGAGACGACATCATGTTGGCTGGTAACAACCCGGAATTGTCCGAATTGATTGGGTTGGTTCGTTACTGTCGACAAAGCCTCATAATTCGCGTATAAAATGGGAGCCTGCATCCCTCCAGCAATCTTGTAAATACCCACGATTCGCCAGATTGTATCTTCATCATTCATCTTCAAAACCACATCATCCCCAACTTTTAAATCTGGGCGCAGCTTAACCATCGGGTTACCAATCACCACAGCTTTCTGGTCACCTGGAAGCAACCATCGTCCAGAGGTAAGCACAGGTTGAATCAACGTCGATTTTGATGGAGGAGCGATAATTTGTACATCCGTCGAACTCATCTTATCAGTCGATAATAACTGAGCACTTGCCATACCCCATCCCTCTACACTGACAACGCCCGGGATGCTTTTGATGAAAGGTTCAATTAACTGAATACGATAAGTCTGGCTCATGAAAATATTCACATCAGAGAGAAAATATCCCATCGTTTCGTTGAGCGTAGCATTAATCGAAGCTCGAACGTTGTATATCCCAATAAAAATGGCACCTCCCAAGGTTAATGCCGAGAGGGTCAACGCCAGACGGCTTTTACGGCGGAAGGTATTCCGCAGCGAAATCAACATTGGACGAGACAGGCTGCGAATATTTTCGACGATGCGGTCGATAAAAGATCGTCCCGCAAAAATCGGTCCGATGCCATAATCACTCAAAGCTTCGCGTGCCGGCACTCTCACCCCTTTGATGACGGGTACCAGAGCAGTCAGCAATGGGATTAGCATAGAGATTATTACCTGCAAGAGCACAACCTGGGGTAAAACACGGTAAAAACCGATGTTAAAGTTAAGCATTCCAGCCATGGGAACCGCAGTCGCATATCCCAAAACTGATGAGAGCGGCACTGCGAACATTGCTGCCAATATCCCGAAACAGAGGATCATAATCATATACATCCCAATGATCTGGTTGATATGAGCCCCAATAGCCTTCATCACCCCAATCTGGCGAATATGCTGGGCAAGCAAGCTGTTGATCGTATTCACTACCAGAAAACCGCTCAACAAGACTGCCAGGAATCCCAGCACTCCCAACAACATCCCCAACGCTTCAATAATATCGGATGCCCAATGCCGTCCCGGACGCATCACCATCGCAAAAGCCCGCCGGCTGCCTCCCTCCTTTTCAATTCTGTTGACGATTGCACTGGCAACTTCTTTGACATGCGCTTCATCCATCCCTCGCTCGGCAACCGTGAAAATAAAGGAATTGAAATCCCGGCTTCCGCCCAACCAGACCATCGTGTCCGGTGTGGTATATGCGGTAGCAGAGTTCGTAAAAATGAAGGGTTGAGCAGTAATATCATAAACGATCTCGGCGATTCGCAGAGGGCGGATGGTGCCGTCCCGCAATTCCACATTGAGCATATCCCCAGCCTTTACCTTGAGCATATTGATCGCGGAACGCTCCAGGTAAATCTCGTGGATACCGAGCGGCTTTAAGTTACCCACTCCGCCAGGGGTATTAGGGCGAATACGGTCGATTTTCATATTTTCGAAGGACTGCATCGCAGTAATCGATATCGTCGCTTTCTGATCGGCAGCCGTATTGACCTTTCCAGAAACAGAACTGCGCCCCTGAATTTGACCTACTCCAGGAACAGTTCTTAAAGACAGCACAAAATCATCGTTTAGGTCTGAACTGGACCTGACAAAAGCGCTGTGCGGATTGACAGATTTATAATCGGCATTCATATCACCAATCAGGACGGTGGACAACGTTTGCACATAACCAACCGCAAATACACCCATCGCAATCGACAATACCACCAGAATGGTCCGCGTCTTATTACTCCATAAATCCATCAAAACTTTTCGCCAGCGTGTTTT
>JBAXBF010000307.1:0-4074 GCA_037142095.1 Chloroflexota bacterium | reverse complement strand
TGTTCCTCGGGAGTACATTCACCTTCCAGCAGGCGCAGCATCAGGATAATCGTTGTCAACGGAGTGCGCAAATTATGGGTAGCGCAGTTGATAAAGTCCGATTTCATTTGCTCAAGGCGGGCGCGTTCATTCACATTATGCATGACAACGATAGCCTCACGACTCTTCAATAGATGATGCTCTTTCTTGTTTTTCATAAATTAATCATACCTGAAATATCATAAAAAGAAAATCACCCATATGGTGGCATTATACTCAACAAAAAGACCGAATTTCAATCGGTCTTCTTAAACAAAAGTAATGGGTCCTTCTGGATTTAAACAATGGTCTCTTCCAATCCTCCGACTAACACAAAACGAACAAGGTCAATCCGTGATTTTACACCGACTTTCGTTAGAATATGATTGATATGGCTTCTGACCGTGCTATTGGTTAGTTCCATTGTTTCGGCAATCACATGGTTGGTCTCTCCATGGGAGATCCTATCAATAATCTCCAATTCGCGCTTCGTCAGGATTTCCCGGTAACGGAGTTTTGGTTTACCCGCGGCTGTCTGATTGATAAGCTGGCGCAGGATATCCGCCTTAAGCGTTATCGAACCATTATAAGTTTCGTTGACAGCCTTGATGATATCCATCTCGCAGGTCGCTTTGGCGAGGAATCCCGTTGCACCGGCTTGAACGGCAGCCAGAATCGTAGAATCATCATTCGTTCCGCTAAACGCAAGCACGCGCGTGTCCGGATTCTCTTTTACTATCTCTTCCGTCGCCTGCACGCCGCTTATTCCTGGCAAACTCAAATCCATAATAATCACGTCGGGCGAAAGAATAAATGCCTTTTCAATGGCATCCTCACCATCATTGCATTCTCCTACCACTTCCATATTCTCACATTTAGAAAGCACAATTGCGAGGGCTTTCCTCAACAATGGATGATCATCGACAATCAAAACGCGTATTTTTTCGTTCATAATTTTTGCTTTCCGTAACCATATTTAGTTTCGACATCATTTTCACTTTGCATCGCTTGTTCAAATCTGCGAACATTGGGCAAATGCATTCATTCTTCGTAAATTGGATCCGTTTACTGGCGATTTGCTCGCCGCCGGTCACTTCCTCTGCGCCGGTCACTACCGCCGCGCCGGTCGCTTCCGCTACGCGGTTCAGGTATTCGTTTGGCTGCTTTTTTTTCAACCTGATTCAAAGGGATTAATGGTAAGCCAACCTCAAAAGTCGTTCCCACATTGATTTCACTTCTGGCTTGGATCCAACCGCCACAATGTTCGATGATTGATTTGATAATAAATAATCCGATACCGCTGCCTGGCACCTCATTTTCAATGGCATTTTTTCCACGGAAGAACCGCATGAAGAGATTACCCATATCCTCCTGAGCAATCCCGATCCCATTATCTTCAATTATAAACCGGATTTCACCGTCCACTAATTTAACCTGGATTCTTATATGTCCGTCAGTGGGGGTAAATTTGACAGCGTTGCTCAATAAGTTGGCAAACACTTGTTGCAATGCGCTGGGATCCCCCATAACCTGGACATCTTGTTCGGGAAGCGTCACGTCAACCTGGATATTCTTGTCCTCTGCCTGGGGTGCAATGGTTTGAAGGGCTTGATTCAAGGCTGGCAGAGGAGAAACCGGGTGGAGTGCAGCTTGCCAACGACCGCTCTCCAAGCGTCCAACCATCAGTAAATCTTCAATCAACTGGCGTTCCCGTTCCACTTCTTCGCGGAGTACCTGCCAGTATTCGCGGTGTTCCTCAGGCGTATTTTCACCTTCCAACAGGCGCAGCATCAGTAGAATGGTCGTCAACGGTGTGCGCAAATCATGGGTGGCACGGTTGATAAAGTCCGATTTCATCTGCTCGAGGCGGGCACGTTCGCTCACATTCCGCACAACCGCGATGACTTCATTGGTTCCACTGGTCACAAAACGCGCTTCGAAATTTTGCATTCCTTCGGGCGTACGGAGTTCGTATTCCAAGGTTGTTTTTTCGCCGGTTGAGATGGCTTTTTGAATGTACTTCATAGCCGTCTGGGTATATTCTTCACCCAGCACGACGCTGATATGGCTGCCAATAATCTCTTCGGGCGGAATTGTCAGATCGGCTGGGTTGGAAGCCGCATAATCCAAAAAATTGCCATCGGCGTTGATGCGGAACATGAGGTCGGGTATGGCATTCAGGATCGCCGATATTCGCAAGTTATTATTGCGCAAGACACCTTCGACGCGCTTGCGTTCCAAAGCATTGCTGAGGATATTACAAAACATGGTCAGCATGGCGATATTATCAGGCGACCATTCCCGCTCAGCCCGCACCGCATCGAAACCAGCAAATCCGATCAAGCGTTTATTAAAAGTCAGCGGCAGCACCAGAACGGAGAGAATGTCCTGCGCCTGCAAGATATCTTTCTCTGCCCCGGCTTCTGCGGGCATATCCGCTACCCGGTTGGCGCAGATCACCTCAAATTTCTCAAGCTTCCCCATCCACCAGGGAAGGATATCCCAAGGTAAGTCTTGCAGCGTATCGATTTGAGGTTCAATGCCAGCGGAACACCATTCGTGGGTGTTATTCATCGTCTTTTTCTGATCGTCTAAGAGAAAAACATAAGTCCGGTCCACTTCTTCGAATTCGCCAATTTTCTGTAAGGCAGCATTGACCTCCAAATCAATCTCTGCGCTGGTAAGATTGATGAAATTGGTCGAAATGTGGGTGAGCAGATCTTCAAAACGAGAGCGATAATTCAGATTTTCTTCTGCATGCAAGCGCTCACTAAAATCACGACTGACCCCAATCAATACGGGAAGACCATCCCAATTGCCTTGCGAGACCTTCGTTTCCACCGGAATGCGTTCCCCATTTTTCGTTAAGAGAGCCAGCATACAGGTATCCTGGCGTCCAGCCAACATCTCGTTGACGATGTTGAGGGCGGCATCCCACAAATCGGGCGGATGCACATCTAAAACCGGTTTGCCAACCAGCTCCTCTTCCGTATACCCCAAATGTTCAGTAACCTGCTGGTTGATCTTCAGGATATTAGCCTGCCCATCCAGTACAAAAATATAATCCTGGATCGAATTGAACAGCGATTGCATTCCCCCCTGGCTGCTGCGCAGGTCTTCCTCGGCTTGAACGCGGGCAATCGCGCTGCCAATCTGCAAAGCGATTTCTTGGACTGCCGTTCTGCCAAATTCAGAAAAATCATTCTGAGAATGGGAAGAGATATTGAAACAGGCAATAACCTGCCCCTGGTGCATCACCGGGATAACCCCCATCGCCCGCAGCCCTTCCTGTTCATGTGAGTTCGGAACAGTTTTTATCTCCTTGGATATGATTTCTTTATAGGGAGCAAAGATCGCTTTTCCAGACATTACCAACTTCCATTGGGCGGAATGGGCTGGATAGTGCGAAGCACTGGCTACGAAATTTTCAGTAAGCCCCTCTGATACCATTAAATCCAAATCTTTCGTGGTGCGCTCCACCAGATAGATGCCCCCACAGTCCATGCCGGAAACTTGAATGGCACGATTCAAGCATAATCCGAGGGCGTCCTTCAAAGAAGAAGTACTGGCAAGCCCTTGTGCCAGGTCGCGCTGGGCTAACACCAGCATGCGGTCTTGTTTACTCTCGGTGATATCCCGTCCCACAGCCTGGATTTCCAGCATTTCTCCTTGCTCGTTGCGGACGGCTGAGTTCTCCCAAGCCAACCAGCGCCAGCCATCGACCGTAAAAGCCCGTTCTTCATTCTTGATCCGGTACGGCGCAGTCTGTAATGCTTTGAGCGATTCCAACGTGCCGGGTAAATCCTCCGGATGAACCACAGGATGGAAGGATTGCCCCAATAATTCCTCCGCTTTTTTGCCGAACTTTAGGCAATAGGCTTGGTTGACAAACGTGAACCTGCCTTGCGGGTCTATCCGCACAATCATATCGGCTTGCGATTCCACCAATCCGCGATAGCGCTGTTCATTTTCACGGAGTAACTTTTCGGTATTCTTTCGTTTGGAAATATCGCGCAGCACAACCATGATGATAACTGTATCCCGCTCGATGATTTT
>JBAXBF010000306.1:0-4089 GCA_037142095.1 Chloroflexota bacterium | reverse complement strand
CTCCAATCTTACCTGATATTCCCCCAATCTACCAAATTCAGGTGCGGAATGAGGGCTTTAATCCGCTGCGACGGAAAAAACAATTTGATACAAATGCCCATTGGTGTTTGGATCTGTGTTATCCGATGTTGAAAAATAGAGTGCCTCACCCCAGTGAGAATAACGTCCAAGCCCCACTTTACGAATCTCATCGTGGTAGCTATGCCTTGTCCAAAGCGGTTTACCATCCTCCAGCAAAACAAGTTTAGAGCGATAGGGATGCTCCATGCCATCCGATCCGTACGCATATTCACTCAACGAAACCTGCCAAGCAAGCCCTTCCTCTTTTATGAAGGGCTTATTCAGTAAGGTTGTTTTAGCAGAGTCATAGGTTGATATTCGAGAAATAATATTACCATTATCATCCCTCAAAGGCGGGTCAAAACTTCGTTTTCGTCCAAACACATGATATGATCCAGGTCTTTTCTCTGAGGCATTCAAGGTAATCACATCCATAAAACCGTTTGATTGATACCAATGGTGAATTGTTTCCTCTGGTACAACCCAATTATAGAAGGTGTGAAGCATATCTAAATAATTAATTGTATTTTCTGGTTTATCCGCGATGGAGTAAGCATAAGCCAGCTTTTCATCAAAGGTCTTTAATGCATAATAATGACGCCTTTGGGCTAATATCTCGGGGCTATTATGCAAGATGGGTGCATATACCATAACGTAAAGACCGCCACCGGGCTTGACTGTCTTAGCCACATTGCTAAACGCAACTTTAGGATCATGGGTATGCATGACTATTCCCCATGCCAGTGTAAAGTCAAAAGCTTCAAGTAAATCGGTTTGTTGAGAAATATCAAAAACATCACAGTAATCAACATCATCATTGAAACGGCGGACAGACTTCAATCCATGTTCTGACACATCAATGGATTTTACCTTCGCACCCAAAGCTAGCAGCGTTTTCGTCCAACGACCAGCCCCACAAGCAACATCCAGACATCTCTTTCCTTTAAAATATATGGGGGAGAATCTCAAATCAAGATTTTGACGGCCGCCAATATCCCGATTTTCAATTTGAGAATCCAAACCAAGGTAATTCTCTACTCCCGTCAAATCAAAAATTCGATCATTGATCCAAACATCATCAGTTTCAACACCAGTATGCTGTTTAAACCCGTTTTTGTTTTCGAGGAACAGTCTCCATTCATGATCAAACTGCTCGCTGTAATTTACGGGTTCATAAAGTCCACTATATTCATCCTTCCATATAGCTCGGTGATCATCAAAATGAGGATTGGTTAGTAGCATAATACACACAAATACATCCCTTTAAATTATATATTCGTTTCACTTATATAATTATAAATTATTACCATACGACAATCTCTGTAACAAGATTATTATGCATCAAGAACATATTTCCTAATTTAAGTTCCGGATGAAAAACTCGAAATTAAACTTCGTATCTATTAATTTACCGTTTCAACGAACAAAATTTGGTAAATCCGTCCATTTGTGTTTGGGTCTGAATTATCGGTAGTAGAAAAAATCAATCCATCTCTCCAATGGGAATAACGACCTCTTCCAATATTGCGAATCTCATCATGGGTAGAATGTCGGGAACTGAGTAGTTTGCCATCTTCCAGAAAAACCAATCTAGAACGATAAGGATGATTCATATCATCCGCATCGGACTCATATTCGTTTAAGGAAGCATACCAGGCAAATCCGACTTCTTTATTGAACGGACCCTCCAAAGTGACTGCTTGAGAACGGTCATAGGAAGATATTTGTGTAAAAAAATTAGCTGAAATATCAGACTCGATATAGCGATGACGTTCACCCAGATAATCCAAATAACTTGAAAACGAATTGTTTGAGTTTTTTTTGTGATCCGATACAGCCGGCATTAGATAGCCAATGCATTTTCGAACAAATTCTTCAATTCTAGCATGCTTTTCTACATATTCCCTGCCTGCTTTTCCTACCCGTTCTCTTTCCTGAGCATCGAAAACTAAACGTTCTAATTGCCTACAAATTTCTTCGGGGGTTTTAGCCTGGCAGATTGGCATTGAATCACCAAGTAATTCCGGACGTAAATTTCCAATCACGGGGCGTCCGAACGCCATAGCATCCAAACCTACTCCAGCTACCATGCTCTCTGCAAATTGCTCTAGCACAATATCGCTCCGGATGATCTCCTTTTTGTATTCAAATAATGACATTTCGTCCAGCCATATAATCTGATCTGCTATACCCTCTTCCTCAATTATCTGCTCAAGTTCGGCAATATGGAGGCCTTTTCGAAATAACACAATATCCATGTTTATTCCGGTTTTCCGATAGAATAAACCTAAACCGCGTATCATAATATCGGAACCCTTGTAATCCAGTTGGGAAAAACCAGGTATGATTGGTAATTTCCATGTAATCCGCACAGGACAACATACTCGAACTCGTTCGTGATTAGGTTGGGGGACAGGGTTTATCCCATCTAGTTCTGCAATAAATTGAAAAATCCGTTTCGAATTCAGCACGCCTATCTCAGTTAATAGCGCATCTCCTAGCCTATCTATCCCAAGAGGGAAATAACGAATCGCTACGGATGAGTTAATCCCGTCCCTTTGCCTTTGGATAAAATCCAGCAATAAATGTTTCAATAATTTTCCTTCTTGAGATTTTAAATAATCAACTTCAACATCATTTAATCTAACATTAACAGTTTGATAATTTGCATAATGGGTTAAATCAGATCCCGTTAAAAACGATATAGCTGGTTTATTAAGAAACGGTAACAGAGATGGTCCCAGATCGTTGAGAAACAATACGTCACAACTTGATAATGTGTCGAGTACAGGTGCAATTTTAGGATCCAGGGATATGTAATCCCACTCACTAAACTGGGAAAAATCCAATATCCATTCAGGATAAACTTGCTCATATTCGGGGAAACTAGATTCCGGGCGATATAACAAATCCTTTCTATTCACAACCAATACAGTTTCATGTCCCATGGACTGGAGTGATTGGGCAATTAATAACAGAACATTTCTCGTATTTCCAAAGAATCCGATTTTCATTAAGACTGGTCCTTTTGAAACAGGCACATCTTTTGGGAAATCTCCGCCCCATGAACGATGATAAACCGAATCAAAGCGCAAACTTTTTCGATCTCTACGCTTTGGATTCCAGTCCCTGTCGGCAGACACAACATCTTTTCTGTGATACGCTCCGTTTCCGGCAGAAGCAACCCGGCATCCGGAAAGAGAGAGGCATATGGTTCCAGACGATGACAACCCGGGTAGAAATACCGTCTTACCAGCACATTCTCGGCATGAAGGATTTTCGTTAATTGGTCGCGACTGACGCCCGCCGCGTCTTGATCAACTTCTAGGACGAGGTACTGATAGTTGTTTTTATCGGTTTCGTCGAAGGTCACAAGACGGATGCCTTTTACTCCATCCAGTTCGTTCTGGTATTGTTTGTAATTTTGATAATTTACGGCAATGAGTTCGTCAATAGATTCAAGGTTGGTTAAGCCCATCGCGGCGGAGACTTCGTTCATCTTGCCATTCGTGCCGAGGTCATCCACGCGGTCGTAATTGGCAAAGCCGAAATTCGTCATCTTGCGGGCGCGGTTTGCCACTTCTTCATTATTTGTGACAATGGCTCCACCTTCCAGTGAATTGAGAAATTTTGTGGCATGAAAACTGAACACTTCCAGTTCGCCAAAATTACCGATCATCCTGCCTTTATACGAGCAACCGAAGGCGTGAGCTGCATCATATATGAGCTTAATATCATGTTTTCGAGCAATATGTTCCAATGTATCACAATCGCAAGGACGTCCATACACATGCACGCCCATGATAGCACTGGTACGCGAAGTGATCAAAGACTCCGTTTTTTGTGAATCAATGTTATATGTTTGAGGGTCAATATCGCAAAAGACGGGCGTTACACCAAGCCACTGCAAAGCGTGGGCAGTGGCAACGAATGTAAAGGACGGAATAATCACTTCACCCTGCAAACCCAATGAACGGATGGCGATTTCCAGTGCTACGGTAGCATTACACATTGCAATACAGTGCTTAA
>JBAXBF010000305.1:0-4090 GCA_037142095.1 Chloroflexota bacterium | reverse complement strand
GAACTTCGCGCCGCTCGATCGGACACGGCGCTCTGGCAGAACGGGCTTTATTACCGGTTATTCCACCCGAATCTGAATTTCCCTATACCCTGCGTCTGGTATCTGAAGTACTTGCTTCGAACGGTTCCAGTTCGATGGCTTCGGTCTGCGGGTCGACCCTGGCTTTGATGGATACCGGAGTACCCATTAAAGCACCTGTAGCAGGAATCGCTATGGGGCTGATCAAAGAAGGCGAGAAATACGCCGTCTTAACCGATATCCAGGGAGCGGAAGATCATCTTGGAGATATGGACTTTAAAGTAGCCGGTACGGAACGCGGTATTACTGCTTTACAGATGGATATCAAGATCAAAGGACTGTCCAAAGAGATCATGTCTGAGGCTCTGGCACAGGCACGCGAAGCCCGTTTAGCCATCCTTGACGAAATGCTGGCAGTCATCCCGCGTCCCAACCCAGAATTAAAGCCTTTTACACCGCGCATCTTCACCATCAAAGTGCCGGTGGATAAAATCGGCGCCATCATCGGTCCAGGCGGGAAGAATATCCGCGCACTCGAAGAAGAGACCGGCGCACATCTCGACATTGCCGAAGACGGTACTGTCTTTATCGCCACCACCAACAAAGAAAGCGAACGCATCGCCAGAGAACGCATCGGATCCTATGCCGAGACGGTCAAAGTCGGGCAAATCTATACCGGTAAAGTCGTACGCACAACCACTTTTGGCGCATTCGTGGAAATCCTACCGAAACAGGATGGTCTGGTTCATATTTCCCAACTGGACAGTGAACGTGTCCGGACGGTTGAAGATGTCGTGCGAGTAGGTGATGAAATCACCGTGATGGTAACCGGCATTGAAGCAGAAGGGAAAATCCGCCTCTCACGCCAGGCAGTTCTCGAAGGTTGGACGGCTGAGGAAGCTGCCCAACGCGATCGCCCTGCGCCCAGAAAGGAATCATCGGGCGGCGGTGGGTTTAGAGAAGGACGCGGAAGCGGTGGGCATCCTCCGAAACGACATTTCCAAGACTAAAATAATTCTTATTACAACAATCTAAAAGGATAAGGAGATACATTAATTATGGCAGACGTAAAAATTCAACCTCTTGGTTCCCGTGTTCTCATTCGCCCTCAAGAAGGCGAAAGTATAACATCGTCTGGTATTTACATTCCGGAAACAGCCAAAGAAAAACCACAAAAAGGGGAAGTAATTGCCATTGGTGATGATGAAGAAATCAAGGTCAAACCCGGACAAAAAGTGATGTTCCCTAAATATACCGGCACTGAAATCAAAATCGACGGTGTTGAGCATATTATCATGGATGCCGACGACCTGCTGGCAATCCTGAAAGATTAGTTAATCCTTTTTCGTCCTGTCCGGTTGAAAAGCCGGAAGCATGGAAAATAAACAACAATGCCTTTTACCCTGTATGCGGGTAAAAGGCATTGTTTTATAAACACGCAAAGAGCGATTGGGATTATGTCGCCGATATCAACAAGTACCCAAAACGCTCAATAAACTCATCATAGGATAGATTCGTCTGGGCAGCCATCTGCTCTAATAATTCTCGATCTTGAGCATGCCGGGATTTAAGACGAATCATAAATTTGTAGGCAGAGCGATACGTAAATGAATTCAAGTTCACCATGCGCACTTCGGTGCGTCCAGTGGTTGGATCGATCATGTCATCATAGGGAATTGGCGCAATCTGGTTCTGCTGCAGGGTAATGATGGCGTTATTACCGCCCGAAAGCAGGTACTCGACCGCCGCCTCTCCCAAACTGCGGGTATAGTCGATGTCATACGCGACCGGATCAGCACTCCTTAATTCATATCCCAGGACCTGTTTCACCAATCGAATCTGGTGGATACCCAGTTCGTCCAAATTTCTTTGGAGTTCGCGCTTCAACATATCCATGAAATTGATTTCCGCCAAACGGATATGTCCATGCTCATCCCTTTCGACGTTTTCAAGAACCTGCAAATCTTCATGGCATAATTGCTCTAGAATCCCTTCTGCCAAAAGCGCCACGCCGTATGGTTTCCCATTCACCAGCCTCAAAATGATGGTAGTTAACAGGATATCCAGAACTTCCTGCAAGCGGATTTCCTGCCCTTCCCACTCTTCCGGGATGAGAGTCACCGTTGCACCCGCACTCTTGCCTATTCCTAAAGCCAGGTGTCCCGCCTTACGTCCCATGGTCAACACCAGAAACCAATGCCGGGCAGTATTGGCATCTTGCATCAGATTCATAACGATACGAGAGCCCAGTTCACGGGCAGTCTCAAAACCAAAAGTGGGAATTCCACCCGGCAAGGGTAAATCGTTGTCGATGGTTTTCGGAACATGCACCGAACGAAGATTGACATCCATCACTTCCTGTGCATAACGTGCTACGCGCGAGGCTGAGTAAGCCGTATCATCGCCGCCAATGGAAACCAACGCCGTAATTCCCATTCCGGACAGAGTCGATACACAATTTTTCAGGCTTTGCTCTGAGGTGGTAGGATTGGCACGCGCCGTGCGCAGTATGGAACCTCCCTGATTATGGATATAACTTACATCCCGAATAGTCAAAGGAATGCCGACAACCTGTCCTTCGATCAGGTGTTTGAAGCCTTCATAAAAACCGAAGACTTCGATTCCGTGTTGAGCCGCCTCGATGGTTACAGAATGGATCACACCATTGATACCTGGTGCCGGACCTCCACCCACCAGAATGCCAATTTTGCCTGTAAATTTCGCTTTGTCCATGTTATCCCTCTCTTTCTTTGAAAAGAATCGCTGATTGGATGTCCACATCTTTCGATGTGCACGTCTAAAGACATGCACAGTTTTTCTACATCATAATGTTCAGGTTTGCAGCGAAGATATTGGAGAGGCACAATGAAATCATTCTTGTCCCGCTGCTTTATGAAAATGCATCGCTTTTTCACTGATATCTTCGATACTACGCTCAGTCCATAAATCTCGCTGCCAACGTGTATAGTCGAATGGTTCTCGTGTCAGAAGAGAGATATATCGCTCAGCATCTAATTCACCTAATGCTTCAATCAGCACCTGGGTTCCGGTTAATTTTATCTCCGTATCTGTTTTCATAAATTCGTCTCCAAAAGATCAACAAAATTGCGAGGATTAATGACTTGAATCCGATTAAATCCAGCTAACTTTTTCAATACTAGATCATCCGTCGATATAAAGTAATCACAAGTAGATGATATTGCACAAGCAACGTGTAAGGCATCTTTGCTTTTAATTCCATACTCTTGAAGAGATTGCGCAATGGAGATCACTTCAGAAGTTTCTAAAACATTTATGACAGCATTATTTTTCCACAGTTCGATGGCAACTCGTCTTTCTTCAAAGGGATTGAAGTTATTTTCATAATCCAGGATATAAGACCATACCAATATCAGCGTTCCATGTAAAATATTCTGTTGTATAAACAGCTTTGCCTCTGTCTCTAATCGGATGCGTATAGAGGATTGATCATCGAAAGGACGATTAAAACAGCAATTATCTAGATAGATTCTCATTCTTTTTCCGAGGACTACTACATACAGTATAGTTAAATTATAGCATTATATGCTACTCGCAGTACGGCGATTTATCGCTATGTTCAAGAACAAATGTATTCATTCTGCGCACCAATGTTTTCTTGTTCCCTATAGACTCGAATCCTCGGATAATTTTTCTACATCTGCTATAATTATCCATATACGATAAACAAATCGAGGGTATAAAATGCACATTTCGATTGCTGAAGTGCATAACCGCCTTTCATCCGTGTTGAAAGATATACAAAAAGGACCCATACCCATCACCCGGCGGGGCAAGGCAGTGGGCGTGATTATATCCCCAGAGGAATATGAAAACCTGAGTCAAGTGCGGGCATATATCCAAATGATTGCTCTCTCTCAGCAACTCGGGAGAGTGCCAACGCCCAAGAACTTTACCGGACATCACGCCAAGAACTGGACAACAAATGATAATCATTTGTATCAGCAACAACTTTTACCTTGTGGAATAGGCAGTTGGATGAGGTAATAAAAGAATGAGCATTCAAACAATGAGCTTGAAAGAAATCAGATCC
>JBAXBF010000304.1:0-4096 GCA_037142095.1 Chloroflexota bacterium | reverse complement strand
TCAATCTATCCTGGGGCTGGCTGCTGGTCGGCACCGGCTGCCTGACTCTGCTGGCTGGCGGCTGGGCATACTGGATTATCAACCTGCCTTTCCGACTTGTCTTCCCCTATGACCGCACTTCCCTGCCGATGTTCCTGGGCGTCAGCCTGTTAATCACCGGTCTTATGGAAATCCTTCTCCGTTCGCGCCTGCAAAAAATCATCCTGCTCAGCCTCTTAGTCGCTCTGGCAGCCGGTTCTCATCTCCTGAACGCTGCCGAATACGTCAAGGATTATCAGGATCAGAAAGATTTCTTCTGGCAGCTTTCCTGGCGCATCCCCGGCATCCAACCCGGCACGACACTGCTGACCAACACCTGGAACTTCAAATATGACACGGACAATTCGCTTTCCGCACCGCTGAATTTCATCTATGCCCCCCGCGAAGCCGCCAGTTTGATGCGCAACCTGATCGTCTATCTCCCCTCACGGATTGGGCTTGGTTTCCCGGGTGTTCAGGATGAAGAGACTGGGCATGTCAGCGTTCCACCTAACCAACCTTTCACCATCACCTACCGCGCCGCCCGCTTTGAAGGTAACACATCCCAGGTCGTGGTGTTTTATTACCAGCCACCCGCCTGCCTGCGCATCCTCGACCCGCAAGTCGACGCGCATATTTCCCTTTACCCTGAGCGGCTATATGATATCCTACCCCTCTCAAACGTGGATTTGATTTCCACCACCAACGGAAAAGCCAATAAACTTCCGGTGGGCTTGTTTGGTAAGGAGCCAAAGAGCGATTGGTGCAATTATTACCAGGAGGCGGATCTGGCGCGCCAGCATAAAGACTGGCAGAAAGTGGTTGAAATAGGCAAAACAGCCATGGACGAACACCATCTCAAGCCGCGCAGCCCGCTGGAATACCTGCCCTTCATCGAGGGCAATGCCCGCAGCGCGCAATGGGAACAAGCCCAGACCCTCACCGCACAGGCTGCGCTGAGCTCTCACGCCTTGCAGCCTACATTATGTTACCTGTGGAGCCAACTGAAAAAATCCGAGCCGGTTCCCGAGAAAGTCATGGAAAGCGTCAACCAATCTTCAGGATGCCAACCATAACCCACATGGAGATTCTTTGATGGCATATCTGGTTTCATCCCTATCGGTCGTTATTCCGGTTTACCGCGGCGAAGATACTTTGCCGGAATTGACTGCGCGCCTGGCGCAGGCATTACCGCAGCTCAGCCCAATTTATGAAGTCGTCCTGGTCAATGATTGCAGTCCAGACAACAGTTGGCAGGTGATCCAGAATCTCAGCCAGCAATATACCTGGCTTGTAGGAATCAACCTGAAGCGCAATTATGGGCAGCACAACGCCACCTTATGCGGGGTACGCACCGCCCGCTATGAGGTGATCGTAACGATGGATGACGATCTACAGCACCCACCCGAGGAGATTCACAAACTGCTAGAGAAGCTGCTCGAGGGAAACGATGTGGTGTATGGTCTACCCAAGAAGCTGCCCCATTCCTGGTGGCGCAATACGATGTCGCGCCTGACGAAGCGTTTGCTGGCCCTCCTGATGGGCATTTCCCGCATCCGGGATTTGAGCGCGTTCAGGGCTTTCTACAGCCATCTGCGCGATGCTTTTGTGGACTTCCGTAATCCGAATGTCATCCTGGATGTCCTGCTTTCCTGGGGCACGAACCGTTTCGCAACCACCTACGTAAATGAAGCACCGCGCGAGAAGGGTGAGTCGAATTATAATTTCCGTAAACTGGTATCGGTTACGATGGTCGTATTGACCGGATTCAGCACCGCCCCGCTGCGCTTTGCCAGCACGCTGGGATTCCTCTCCACGCTTTTCGGATTTGCCGTGTTTGTCTATGTGATCGGAATTACGATCTTTGTCGGCAGCATTCCGGGTTTTCCCTTCCTGGCATCCATCGTTGCCATCTTCAGCGGTATCCAGCTTTTCGCCCTGGGCTTAATCGGCGAATACCTGGCGCGCGTCTTTGACCGCAGTATTGACCGCCCGCCTTATGTGATTTCCAACATTACCAAGAATGAGTTAGACTCACCCCCCCAATAAACCTTATGAAATGTGCCATCATTCAGCCTTCCTATATTCCCTGGCGGGGATATTTTGAACAAATCTACAAAGCGGATATCTTTGTTTTCTATGACGATGTGCAATATGATAAACATGGCTGGCGCAACCGCAACCGGATTAAAACC
Organism: Chloroflexota bacterium; assembly: GCA_037142095.1. Lineage (GTDB taxonomy): Bacteria > Chloroflexota > Anaerolineae > Anaerolineales > DRKV01 > JBAXBF01. Next base: position 1,883 of record JBAXBF010000304.1, on the reverse strand, counting down.
CACCAGGGTGCCCAATGGTTGACCATTCCGGTGCACAGCGGCGGCGTCGTCGTTGAGCATATTCCCATCAACCAGATCGAGATTGACTGGCATACCGCCTGGAATCGAAAACACTGGAGTGCCATCCAGCAGGCTTACAGCAAAGCCACTTACTTCGAGAAGTATGAGCCCATGCTCAAGCATTTTTATTTTGAGATGACGCCTGCGCTGCTGGCAGATTTCACCATTGAAACCACCATGATCCTCTGCCGCGAACTGGGGATGACCAGAACCCAATTCATTCGCTCTTCTGCCATCCAAGTCAGCGGCAGAAAAACAGAGCGGGTGATCGATGTACTTACCCAATTAGGGGTGACGGAGTATATTTCAGGTCCCTCCGCCCGCAGCTACATCGAGGAAGACAAGTTCAACGCCGCCGGAATCAGCCTGGAATATATGCAATACGAGTATGAGGAATACCCGCAACTGTATCCGCCGTATGATCCGCAAATCTCCATTCTGGATTTGATGATGATGACGGGGGCAGAAGCGTTGAATTATATTAAGCATGAATAACAACCCGAAATTTCGGGTTAATCAAAGGAGTGCGAGGAAATACACGTGAGTAAAGCCATCGACTTAAGCCCTATCAGAACCTATTTTGAAGATAAGTTAACCGAGCATGGAGCCACACCCGCCGGGGTGGATTATAACTCGATCACCGCCATGGAGGCTCGTTTCTCTCAGATCTTAAAAGTCTGTGATCAATCCCAGCCTTTTACGCTGCTCGATTTCGGCTGCGGTTTTGGCGCACTGGCTGGTTATTTGCAGCAAAAAGGGGTCGATTTCAAGTTTTATGGGTATGATATCGTCGAGAGCATGGTCGTCAAGGCACGCCAGATCTACGCGGGGGACGAGCGTTGTGTCTTCTCATCTGACCTGGCGCAAATTCCCGTCTGTGATTATGTGGTCGAGTCCGGCATCTTCAACATGCGCTTAAAGGCGGATTACGAAGAATGGACAGAATACATCCTCCACACACTCCAGCAATTCAACCAGTACAGCCGTAAAGGTTTTGCCTTCAACTTCCTGACCAAGTATTCCGATGCGGAGTATATCCAGCGCCGTCCCGATTTGTATTACGCCGATCCTTGTTTTTATTTCGACTATTGCAAGCGCAACTTCTCGCGTAACGTGGCATTGCTGCACGATTACGAGTTATATGATTTTACGATCCTGGTCAGGAAATAGACCGGGCAGAAGTGCAAAAACAGGAAAATATATGCCAAAAGATATCACTTTTAACCTGCCGACTTTAACCGGTAAAGAGTTTGACTATATCAAGGAAGCCATCGAATACGGTCATATTTCCGGCGATGGGCCCTTCACCAAGAAATGTAACGCTTTCCTCGAAAAAGTGCTGGGCGTGCCCAAAGTATTGTTAACCACCTCCGGCTCGCATGCCCTGGAGATGGCAGCGTTTCTGGTCAATGCCCGCTCTGGCAGCGAAGTCATCGTGCCCTCGTTCACTTTTGTAACCAGTGTGAGCGCGTTCTGTCTGCGTGGCGCAAAGCCGGTATTCTGCGATATCCGCCCGGACACCTTGAATATGGACGAAAACCAACTGGAATCTCTGATTACGCCGCGCACGGTCGCCATCTTACCGGTGCATTATGCCGGGGTTGCCTGCGAGATGGATACGATCATGTCCATCGCCAACAGACATGCCCTGCCGGTGATTGAGGATAACGCCCATGGGCTGTTTGGTAAGTACAAAGGCAAGTATTTAGGCACCTTCGGCGCACTCGCCACGCAGAGTTTCCATGAGACCAAGAACATTACCTGCGGTGAAGGCGGCGCATTGCTGATCAATGACCCGCGTTTGATCGAACGGGCTGAAATTA
>JBAXBF010000303.1:0-4151 GCA_037142095.1 Chloroflexota bacterium | reverse complement strand
AATCTTATGATACTTGGAGGTAAATATGTCGCGACCTGTAACACTTTTTACTGGACAATGGGCTGACTTGCCACTTGAAGAATTGGCACCCAAAGCAAAAGAATTTGGATATGACGGACTCGAATTAGCCTGCTGGGGTGATCATTTTGAAGTTGACAAAGCTCTTGAAAGTGATGCCTATGTCCGCAATAAACGGGCTTTATTGGACAAGTATGGATTAAAATGTTTTGCCATCAGTACCCACCTCGTGGGTCAATGTGTTTGTGATCGCATTGATGAACGCCATAAGTCAATCCTATCTCCGCAAATCTGGGGGGATGGCGATCCTGAAGGTGTACGCCAGCGTGCGGCAGAAGAAATTAAGAAGACAGCAAAGGCTGCTAAACTCTTTGGGGTAGACATAGTCAATGGTTTCACTGGAAGTAGTGTTTGGGGTATGTTCTATTTCTTCCCCCCAACAAGCCAAAAAGATGTCGATGCGGGCTATAAAGATTTTGCAGATCGTTGGCTTCCTATTATGGAAGTGTTCAAAAAAGAGGGTGTCAAGTATGGACTTGAAGTTCATCCGACTGAGATCGCCTACGATATCGTTACTGCTCACCGTGCATTAAAAGCGATCAATCACCATCCAAACTTCGGATTCAACTTCGATCCGAGCCATTTTATCCACCAATTTGTTGATCCTGTCCAATTCATTTATGAATTTCCAGATCGCATTTTCCACTGCCATGTTAAGGACTCGCGGGTCCAACTGACAGGACGGAATAGCATCCTCAGTTCTCACCTTGATTTCGGTGATCCAGATCGTGGTTGGGACTTTGTCTCACCAGGACGGGGTGATGTCAAATGGGATCCGATCATCCGTGCATTTAACAAGATAGGATATAAGGGACCATTATCCGTAGAATGGGAAGACAGCGGGATGGATCGTGATTGGGGTGCTCCTGAAGCCCTTAAGATGATCCGCAGTATGGATTTTGCTCCATCGTCAGTTGCATTTGATGCCGCGTTTTCATCCAAAGATTAATAATAAAAATATTGGAGGATTAATATGAGTGAAGAAGCTGCTGGTTTTGTGAAGATGGCGGGACCCCGCTCGACGAGTGAAGCCCCAGAAATTGGTGTCGGCATGTTAGGAGCTGCATTTATGGGTAAAGCCCATACAAATGCGTATAAAAAGATTCCTTATATGATGTACCCACCCCCTGCTATACCCAAGCTGGTTGAGATCGTTGCATTGCTCAAAGAAGAAGCGGCTGAAGCAGCCAAGCGCTATGGCTATGAGTCGTATTCTACCAATTGGCATGAGCTAATCGATAACAAGCAGGTTCAGCTTTTCGACAATGTCGGATCGAATGATATCCATGCCGAAGCCTGCATAGCAGCGGCTAAAGCGGGAAAGCATATCTTATGTGAAAAGCCGCTTGCGCGCAGCGGCGAAGAAGCGAAAGCTGCATGGGATGCGGTTGAGAAAGCGAATATTAAAGCCATGGTTGGTTTTAATTACCGATTTGTTCCTGCAATACGTCAGGCATATGAATTGATCAAGAGTGGTGCCCTTGGAAGAATTTATCATTTCAGGGCTGTCTACTTACAAGAATGGATCATGCCGCACTATAATATGCCCATGATTTGGCGACTGGAGAAAAAGGTCTCTGGCAGCGGCGCTTTGGGAGACCTTGGCGCTCATATCATTGACTTGGGACGCCATCTGGTTGGTGAAGTTAAAAGCGTCAGTGCGATGACTAAGACTTTCATACCCGAGCGACCGACAGCAGACGGAAAAATGGCAAAAGTAGAGGTTGACGATGCTTTTGTTTCCTGTGTTGAATTTGAGAATGGTGCCATTGGTACGGTAGAAGCCTCTCGTTTTTCAGCCGGACGTAAAAACCATAACGTCTTTGAAATCAACGGAGAAAAAGGTAGTATTAAGTTCAACCTGGAAAATATGAATGAAATGGATGTCTTTTGGATCGACGATAAACCTAAAGAGACTCAAGGCTTTCATCATGTTCTTGTCTCTGAAGGATATCATCCCTTCTGGCCGAATTGGTGGCCGCATGGTCACATCATCGGATGGGAACATACCTTCGTCCATGAAATTACACACCTTTTAGACTGCATTGTCAATAATAAACCAGTTGGTCCATACGGAGCTACTTTTGAGGATGGTTATCGTACCGCAGTTATTTGTGATGCGATCCTAGAGTCTGCTCGAACGAAAAAGCAGATAGATTTAAAATATTAAGAGATTCAATTCTTATCAATAGGCGACTGGTACTGGCATGATTGCCCGTCAGCCGTACCAGTCGCCCCCTTCTTATGTAAGGAGAGAAAGATATGTCATCAGAAGCATTATTATTTGTAGCGGGTTTTGTAGTAATTATTCTCGCATTCATTTTCTTTGTAGCAACTATCTCAAAATTTTTCGGCGAGAAAATTCCAAAGGGAATATATAGTTTTGTGGAATTGATTATTATTCTTGGGATTCTATTAAGCATCGTTGGATTATTCCAACCATGGTTAAAGATTATCTATACCTATTCTTTCACAGCTTTATTGGCTTCGACTATTGCATTCATGATATGGAGTCATATAACCCCAAAACCAATCCAGCGATCTGACTTCCAGAAAACGGCTGGCAAGCAGGAATAAGGATAGATCACGCCATAATAAACATACCGTAGAAGTTTGATTACGGCATGTTTATTATGGCATTGAAGAGCGTTGTCTTACCACTTCAAATAATAATACAGCGGAAGCTGTTGCAGCGTTAAGGGATTCGACTCCTGCACACATAGGAATATAAACACATTCTTGTGGAATGATTTTTGCATGTTCGCCTACCCCAAATGCTTCTCCACCAACAATCAGGGTCGTTGGAAGGCTAAAATCCGCTTTTGTATAAACAATACCCCCTAAAACATCTGCACTATAAACGTGCATTCCCGTAATACGACCTATATAATCCCTTATTTCCTCCCAAGAGAGAGAGATAATTGGTATCCTGAAATGCGCCCCCATAGCAGCTCGTAAAACTTTTGGCGAATATACGTCAACTGTATCAGGAGGAACTAAGACAACATCAACTCCAGCGGCGGCGGCAGTACGGAACATTGTGCCCAAATTCCCAGGATCATGAATTTCTGATGGAATGATGATTAATTCTGGATTGTTGGGGGGAGAGAAACTATGTTTTTTTAATAAAATTATAATTCCCTGAGAAGTTTCCGTATTTCCTAGATTATTGATAATACTCGTCGAGACTTCCTCAGTATTAACACCACGAGTGATATACTCAGCCACCACTTTTTTCCCCCGTTCACTCAATCCATCTGAATAAAGAACACATAGGGCTTCCCATTCAGATCGTAGAGCTTCCTCCGCCAGACGCACTCCTTCCACGATAAAAACACCCGAATCTTTTCGCTCACGCGAACGAGTGAGCAACATCCGAACTTTTTTAATTTTACTATTCTGGGAGGACGTAATCATCGAGAATAATCCTTTTCTTGATGACTAGATTTTAGTGAGAAAAGACTCCAGTGTAGGTTGGTCATATAATAATGGGGCCGTCGCGGCGGGATATTACACCCGCCACGCCGCCCCCATGTCTTAATTGAGAATTTGCTGCGTTCACGATCGCATCCACTGTTTCAGCAGTAATATCGCCCTGCACTAATTGCAGGCGCTGCCCAGCCGGAAAGATGCGTTCACGCAAAACTTGATTCATGTTTTCGCTTTTTCTACTACCTTCGAAAACGCCTGAGAATCAAATACCGCCAAGTCTGCTAACATCTTTCGATTTAAATTGATGCCAGCGTTTTTCATACCATGGATTAAACGACTATATGTCGTACCGTTCTGACGGGCAGCCGCATTAATCCGAGCAATCCATAATTGGCGTAGATCACGTTTTCGCACCCGCCGATCGCGAAACATATACCACATGCTTTTCAGCATGGCTTCGTTTGCACGCCGGAATAAGCGATGCCTGGTGCCAAATTGACCTTTCGTGAATTTTAATACTTTTTGATGACGATGACGACGAGTAAAACCAGTCTTTACACGCATTGTGAAATTTTACCTCCTGCGAACCACTGAACGCCGATGATTTTCACATCCGTTGCGTACATTCAACAGCCGCTAAA
>JBAXBF010000302.1:0-4154 GCA_037142095.1 Chloroflexota bacterium | reverse complement strand
TGCGCCATATGCCGTTGGCAAAAAGGTCACATAAAACCACGGTTGAAAACCAACAACACGTTGGATTTTCCTTGATAATCGGAGAGACGAATCATCTTTCCTTCGTAATCAGGCAATTCAAAGTCCGGGGCAGGAATATTGAGTGAGATTTTGGACATTTTTTTATCGTTCTCCAGATTTATAAATATGTAAAGCCCGTTCACGCGCCATACGATGATCCACTATCGGAGCAGGGTATTTCTTTCCGATCAAACAAGCCGTTTGTTTTAGTATACTGTCAGGCATTTTCCATGGTTCATGGATGAATTCATTTGGCACATCGACTAACTCCGGAACATTACGCCGGATATAAATTCCCATTGGATCAAATTTCATTCCTTGTAAGACAGGATTAAACACGCGGAAATATGGAGCAGCATCCGTCCCAGTACCTGCCGTCCATTGCCAGCCGCCATTATTGGAGGCTACATCACCATCAATCAAGTGCTGCATAAAATACCGTTCACCCCATCGCCAATCCACCAGTAAGTCTTTGGTCAGAAACGAAGCCACAATCATGCGCGCCCGATTATGCATCCAACCCGTTTGATTCATCTGGCGCATGGCTGCATCCACAATCGGATAACCAGTACTTCCCTCCGCCCAGGCTGCGAATTCCTCCCGATCATTACGCCACGCTATCTGACGTAAAGCAGATCGAAAAGACTGAGAACGGACGGATGGAAATAGCTTTAGAATATAAGCATAAAACTCACGCCAGATCAACTCAATCAACCAGATTTCCGCTCCTCTTCCCGATCCATTTATTGGTAAACGTGCTTCAGCATCCCGAGCTGCCATAATGGCTTGCCGCATGGATACCATACCAAACCGTAGATATGGAGATAATCCGGATGTTCCTTCCAAGTCCATCCGATCACGATTGGATGCATAATGGTAAACCGGCGCAATTAACCCTCCGGTAAAAATATCCAACCGCCGGAGTCCTTCGCGTTCCCCAGCAACAAATGGAACAGAATCTGGCAAGCGTGGTTGATCTGGAATATCTTCGCCTTGAACACCAGCAAGCATAGAAATATGCTCCGGTGCTGTAGTTGGATTTCCCAGATCGGGATGAGAGAGCCAGTTTTTACTAAAGGGGGTGAAAATAGTATAGGGATTGCCATCCGATTTTAGTAAAGATTCTGGCAAATACGCGGTTAAACCGGGTGTGAGAGTCAGAGGTACAGATTGCGCCACACGTTGGTCGCGTGTGTTGGCAAATGGCGAGACATCCGCCTCAGCAAATACCCTTTCCGCTCCTGTTTCATGGACAAGCTGCGCCAGTACTACTTCAGGATCACCATGGCGGATCAGCAAAGATGCCCCGCGGGCACGCAGATCCTTATCCAAGGCTCGTAATCCACTATATAAAAATGCCAGGCGTTTCTCCCCAACCCAGGCGGACTTTATTAACTTTGGGTCCAAAATAAAGATGGGAATAATAAAATTTGCCGCTTTGAAAGCGGCATCCAATGCCTGGTTATCATTCAGACGCAAATCTCGGCGAATCCACCAAATGGCTACACTCATAATCAAGATTTTATGGTAATGCTCAGGGCGGTAATACAGATCGAAAAAAACCGGATACTTTTTGCTTTACTTTCATCATTCGGATATCTCGTTCCGCCTGATTCTTGTCAAATGGCACCTTGAAATTGAGATTTGTTTATAGCTTTGATCGTGCTCTGCCATCGATCCAGACCTGATGTCTTATTGTTTAACTGTTTTCATTATATCATAATCAAATACGCTTTTGGTCGTCATTGTGCTGGGGGCAAAATTTCTCAAACTAGAAAAATGGAGGATGGAAACTTTACGAAAATCAGCAGGAGTTTTATTCAATGATGACATTGTCTTTTCTGCTAATTTCCGCTATCATGTGTCTAAAAATTTATGACGGTTACCTAATTTATCCAATATATTGACAGCTTAACGGTTTCAATGCTACAATTTCGTATTATCTATCTTTTTCCCAACGGGACACTCAATGAACATCCGAATCGTTACCGATAGCACTTGTGATCTTCCACCCTCAATTACAGCTCGCAACAATATCACTGTCATCCCAATGTATATCAACATGGGTTCAAGGGGATATTTAGATGGTGTAGATTTATCTCGCCAGGAGTTTTACGCCCTTCTGCCCCAGACTATCCCATCACCAACTACGGCAGCTCCAAGTCCAGAAGTTTTCCGAAAAACATACGAACGTCTTGCCGCGCAAGGAGCAGATCAGATTCTTTCTATCCATGTCGCATCAAGTTTAAGCAGTACAATCGAGATAGCCCAAACCGCAGCTCAAACTTTTTCAACCATTCCCGTGACAGTATTTGATTCTCGCCAGTTAAGCCTGGGCATGGGTTTTTTGGTTGAAAAAGCGGCTCACATGGTAAAAGCTAATTATCCGCTCTCAGAAATACTCGCCCAACTTGAGGATCAAATTTCACGCACCCATGTTTTCGCCGCACTCGAAACAATTGAATACCTTCGACGCAGCGGAAGGATAAATTGGGCACTTGCTGGATTAACCAATTTTTTGCACATCAGACCCATTATCAAAATGTATAGCGGTCAACCAACCACAGAACGAATTCGAACGGATAAAGGTGCCATACGAAGGTTGATTAAACTTTTAAGTATAAATGCTCCCTACGAACAAGTGGCTTTGGTACATAGCCATGCCCCTGAAAAAGCAGAAATTTTACGCCAACAGGTACTAAATTTATTACCAGGAGGAGAAATCCTATCAGTGGATATCACACCTACCATTGGTGCTCACCTTGGAACTGGAGCAGTAGGATTTGCGTGTGTCTCAATAAACCACCCATAGGATAGAAGATGACTACTTTTCTTATTAATTACTTGTCTTCCGCTTTAGTCATATTGGCATATATGGTCATTCTCTGGTTATTTAGCCTTGCAATTCGTAATTCCAGCATCGTTGATATTTTTTGGGGTGCCGGGTTTGTATTCATTAACTGGATTAACTTCTTCGCCTTCACTCCTGATGGTTTTTTCGGGCGTAAACTTATCCTCGGTTTAATAGTTAGCTTATGGGGTCTTCGACTATCGCTCCATATACTGCGTCGTAATTGGGGTAAGCCTGAAGATTTTCGCTACCGCCAATGGCGCGACGAATCCGGTCCAAATTGGTGGTGGATAAGTTTTTTCAAGGTATTCCTTCTACAAGGTTTCTTGATGTGGGTGATCTCCATTCCACTACTGGCAGCCCAATCCAGCCCAGAATCGGCTGATCTGACATTAATTGATGCATTGGCTGTTTTCGTATGGGGAATTGGTTTCTTCTTCGAAGCGGTAGGTGACTGGCAGCTTACACGGTTTATCGTTAATCCATCCAATAAAGGGAAAGTGCTCAACACAGGTGTATGGCGTTATACCCGTCACCCCAACTACTTCGGCGATGCAGCTCAATGGTGGGGATATTACCTCCTCGCTCTTTCGGCTGGTGGATGGTGGACAATCCTCAGCCCGGTATTAATGACATTCCTTCTCCGAAACGTCTCTGGTGTTACCTTACTTGAAAAGAGCATGAATTCCAAAGCCGGCTATAAAGAGTATATTGAGACAACCTCAGCCTTTTTCCCCTGGTTTCCGCGCCATACTCGCTAGCAATAAGCTTTTCCATAAGAAAATAATCAAGGAGTAACCAGTTCCATCACTGTGTTTTTTCAATTGTGAAGTTCGTTACCCCGTTCCTCTTATCATTATTCATCAGGATTTTCAAATCCTTATAATTAGTGGAAAGCGTCATTTCTCGCTCTTCAGGAGTATTATCAAATTTATAGAGACTTTTGGCTAACCAGTCACTACCTTCTTTCCAATCCGGGGCAAGGAGTTTAACACAGCGATCCATATATGAATAATTAACAGTATCTTGATGCCCCACATGGCTGTCCACGGCGATTATGATTATGCGGGTGAGCGCATGGGGATCGCCTAATAATTCAATTGAAACAAATCCATCGATCGATTTACCTATCCAACGCGGCAGATGATCTTGAGCAAGCGTTTCATGAAAGGCGAAGCCAAGATTCGTATAAACAGTCTGAACATCCTGTCTGCGAATATTAAGGGGTACCAGGCTGGCTACA
>JBAXBF010000301.1:0-4172 GCA_037142095.1 Chloroflexota bacterium | reverse complement strand
GTTGCAGTCATTACCGGTATGGGGGTAAAGAATGCACCGGGGTTAACAATCCGACCAACAAAATTGAGTGCCGAATCGCATCCTGCGTCTAATCGGATGGAGACATTATTCCAATCCAAGGGTGCTTTTTCAATCCATGCAGCACGCAGTGCACTGGAGAGGCAACCTGGTCCGGCGTGATAATTAACCAGGGTGAATCGCCATAAATCATCATAGGAAGCAGCATCTCCCGGTGATTTGCCGGTGATATCACTTACTATCCTTCCGGTCTGTTCACAGTTTGCTTGCAGCATCTGGGCAACAACATTGATATTGAGATCGATGTGAGACAAGTCTATCCCCATTGGGCAAGTGGCGCAGTCTGATTGCACACTTGCGACCAATGCGCCCCGCAGGAGTGCTTGTTGGTGAGCAGATAAATATACGTAGCCCATATCACAATCAGATTTTTCCAGAACCAGTGGGCAGAACTGACTATAGAACTCACTATTCCAAAGAAGAAGTGTATCAGAGCCCATTTCGGTTTGTCTGCCAAGCCCATATTCAGAATTTTCAGCGTTAAAAACAGATCCAGGCCAGAACTGACTTTCTTGTGCAAGCACATTTTTCAATAGTTGAGACGGTAGTCCGGTTTTTTGAGCGGAATCGATAATTTGTTGGTTGAAACGATTTTGCCAGTTGCTGATCATATTGCGCGCTTTTTCTAAACCGCAGGCACTTGCCCACCCGTTGATAAGCAGACCGCTATCGGGGCAACTGCTGGCATCGACATTACCGGATGAGATTAATCGACCTGCTAAAAAAACGAAAGGTTCATTTGAAGCAATCTGATCTGTACTATCAGGATTGGAAAGCCAGGTAATCGCACCGCCTGGAGAAGGAAATGACTGCCAACATTGCGGGCAACTCGTTTTTGGACCGGAGCCGCGCCATTGTGAACTGAGAATATCTACATAATAACCGCTGATATTTCCCTGTGTGTTCTTTTTTTCCAATATCCGGATTTTTGCGCGGTAGTGTTCACTGCTATCCCCGTAACTTGATTCCATCCAAAAATCAACGATAGCACCTTTATCAGATGTAAGCCGCAGCGGTAAAGAGCAGGCTCCGCCGGGACAGACAAAAGGATAACCACCCAGAACGCCGTGGATTGCGATCGGACGTTCGTTTGGTAACGGTTCCTGAGCTGTAAAGAGAAGAGACGGTATGCTTGTACAATAATTATAGATTGGTTTAGGTGGACAGCCGTCCAGGGTCACCCATACCGTTGGTTCGGGTAGGTCAACGGTTATTTGCTTGGTTTTGTGTTCACTGGATATCAAATGAGCGTAGAGACCTGGGCAGACGGATGTACCTTTTTCCTTATCCACTGCCAGGCAAGAACCAGTCAGTCTCCATTGGTCATAAATGCTGCGCTCGCAGTTTTTGAAAACATCTGTGTTATTGGGTAAGCCTTCATGATCCACGTTTAACTGGCAGACGAGTTCATTATCAGCCCAACGCAAAAGCCACCATTCATACATTGTGTAAGGCACGGTGATTTCTGCCTGGCGGCGACCTTGTCTATGTTGAGACGCGAGGCTTTGCTCTATACGGGGCGTTGCACCCCACAAGAGCACCATTAATAGCCCAAGACTCAATGCCGCCAGTACTTTTTTCATCAGTTATTAATATTACCATATATCTCTAATAGTGTGCAATAAGCAAACTGGATTTTGAGAACATCCATATATTTTAAAATTTATATAAATGGAATCAAAAACCCAATCACGATGGACTGGGTATTAATAACATTATTTGATAAGAATTACTAACTAACACTTATGAGCCCAATAGGTCATTTACTCCTGCCACGCCATTTGCAACCCGGTTTACAAGACGGTCAGTCGCGTCTAATTGGTTAACATAAGAACGGTAAGTGTTGAAAATATTACTTAACCCTTTCACCTGCTGGAGGGAAACATCAACTTGTTCATCGGGAGCATGAAGTGCCTTTTGTTCAAGATTTCCATTTCCAGATTTTTCCCCTTGTATAGCCGTCCCTTCTTGCGGCGTGCGTTTGACTTCTGGTTTTATGGGTTGGTTCTGCGTATCAAGACTTGGCAGAGAATTGTAGGTATTTTGTGGGCCATTAACAATCATATATAATTCCTTATTTTCAAAATAGTGTAGATTATAAGGTAGCCCTGTGAGAAGATTTCGGAGCGTTTGCCATTCAATAATGTTCTTGACGACACTACTATATATATTATACATAAAAAACCCGCGTTTTGCAAGTAAAATATTTGCAGATTTTTGAAACATGCAAAGTCGTAAGTGAAATAATCTGTATGGGATGTAGTATTTTGGGAACATAAGGCTACCTTTATCTCACTTTCCATTATTCAGCCGCTCTTTATTGGCTGAAATATCTTAATAAATTTCCTTTTTAGCTTTTAAGTAAATTCGCTTTATGTGGTTCATGGTACAATATTCATGCCATGAACTGGACAATTCGAATTCTGAATACACCTGAGGAGATGGTTGCTGTAGAAGACCTGCAGCGCTTGGTATGGACGGGCAGTGAGCTTGAAATCGTTCCAGCGCATATTCTGTTGGCGGCGATCCATAATGGCGGTTTAGCAATTGGCGCCTATCCGATTTCGAATTTCAACACAGAATCTACGCCTCCATTAATTGGATTCGTATTTGGTTTTCCGGGTTTGACTTTTATGGCTGGTAAACCAAAACCTAAACACCAATCGCATATGTTGGCAACCCATCCCGATTATCGAGATAAAGGATTGGGCTTTATGCTCAAGCGTGCCCAGTGGCAAATGGTTCGTCATCAAGGGTTGGATTTAATTTGCTGGACATATGATCCCCTTCTAAGTCTTAATGCTAATCTCAATATTGCTAAATTAGGAGCCGTTTGTAATACTTATCTACCGAATGAGTATGGAGAAATGCGGGATGGGTTGAATGCTGGCTTGCCTTCCGATCGTTTTCAAGTAGATTGGTGGGTTAATACCTCGCGGGTCGAACGCCGCTTGAGCCGCCGCGCCCGTACAACGCTTGATTTGGCACATTATCTCGAGGCAGGCATACAAATCATCAATCGTTCGCAAATGGATGCTAAGAATTTGCCACAACCAACCTTATCGGTAAATTTGGAGTCAGTGAAAGATTCTATTCTTTTGGTTGAAATTCCTGCGAATTACCAATCGCTCAAAGCGGATGATTTCTCACTGGCTTTGGAGTGGCGGTATCATACCCGCGCCATTTTTGAGCATTTCTTCCATCAAGGTTATCTCATAACGGACTTTGTCTATCTTGGTGGTGAAGAGCCGCGTGGTTTTTATGTTGTCAGCTATGGAAAGCAAACCCTCGATGGCAGTGAAAAGGAAATTTATGAAAATTACGCAGGTTAACCTATATCATCTGGGTATGCGTCTGCGACAGCCGTTTGAGACTTCTTCAGAATATATCGATGTTCGCGAATGTATTCTGGTAGAGGCATTCACTGGGGATATTGTTGGTTATGGCGAATGTGTGGCTGCTCGAGATCCGGGTTATTCCTATGAAACGGTACCGACAGCCTGGCATATCCTGAAAGATTTTTTAGTGCCCGCGATTCTCAATCAGGAGATCGAAGATATTCGCAATTTTGCCGAGCGGATGAATTTCGTGCGCGGTCACCCGATGGCGAAAGCAGGTTTGGAGATGGCAGTATGGGATTTACAGGGGAAAATCCAAAATCGGTCGTTAAGCGAACTGCTGGGCGGTGTTCGGAAACGAGTTGATGTGGGTGTTTCTGTTGGCATTCAAAATTCACCGCAGAAACTTCTCAGTGCCGTCGAAGATTACCTGGCGCAAGGGTATCGGCGAGTCAAGATAAAGATCAAGCCTGGACGGGATGTTGTGGAAACTGAAACAGTGCGCCGCGCTTACCCGAATCTACGCTTGCAGGTGGATGCTAATTCTGCTTATACATTAGAAATGGCTTCTATGCTTGCTCCGCTCGATGATCTCAACTTGCTTCTAATCGAGCAGCCGCTTTGGGATGATGACTTGTGGGATCATCGCCTAATACAAAAACAATTCAGGACTCCCATTTGCCTTGACGAGAGTATTCTCTCAGTGCGGCATGCTCGCCATGCTTTGGAGATGGAGTCTTGCCGCGTTATCAATAT
>JBAXBF010000300.1:0-4173 GCA_037142095.1 Chloroflexota bacterium | reverse complement strand
ACTATAAATATTCAAATGTGAGGTAAATAGTCATGGAATTTGATCGTGGGTTGCCATTCTTGATTCAAGCAGATAACGTCGCCAGATATGAGCAGGGACATGTCTTCATTCTTGACCGGCGTAAATATCCTCAAAAGATTGAATATGTCGATTGTGCCAATTACCGTGCAGTCGCTCAAGCCATCTTTGACATGGTAACCCAGAGTTACGGACCCTGGCTGGCGGCGGCTTACGGGATGGTCAGCGCAGCGCGGGATATAAAAGATATGAAGCCCGAAGCTGCCCGCCTGTCATTAAGCACAGCGGCAGATGTGCTCGCCAACGCCCGCCCGACTACGTCTCATTTTCAGAAGCGTCATGTTCAGAGCATTTTAGATGTCTGCCTGGATGCGCTCCAAAAAGGGGAGGATGTTGAGCACAAAGCCTACCAATATGTCGTACAACTTTGTGAAAAACGTTACAATGCAGACCGCCAGATCGGAAAACATGCTGCCTCGCTGCTGCCGGATGGCGCCCGTATTCTAACTCAATGTTTTGCCGAAACATTAATCGGTTATACCCTCTTGGAAGCCAGGCTCGCTGGAAATGAAGTTTCGCTTTACTGCCCGGAAACGCGCCCCTATCTGCAAGGTGCGCGCCTGACAGCCAGCATGGCAGTTGACATGGGCATACCGACCACCGTCATCACCGATAATATGCCCGCCTTTTTGATGTCTCAAGGCAAGGTGGATGTCTTCGCCTGCGCCGCCGATGTGGTTACCCTGGATGGCTATGTCGTTAATAAGATCGGCACTTTCCAGATCGCTCTGGCTGCCCATTATCATAAGATTCCATTCTACGTGCTGCGCGACCCATCCACCAATAACCCGACCATCAAAGCCATCGAGATCGAGGAAAGAGACCCGCTCGAATCGATGTCGTTCTTCGGGCAGCGCACGACTAAAGAAGGTGTGCAGGGCTGGTATCCTGCCTTCGATATCACCCCACCCCATCTGGTCGGGGCAGTCGTAACCTCAAAAGGAATATATTCCCCCTGGGAACTCAATCAGAGTTGGGGAAAGTAAGAACACCCGCGCAACGCTCCTGAAGAAAGCCGTATTATGAACCTTAACAAAATCCGCTTTTCTTAATCCAATATAAACCATTTCTTAATCATCCGTTATGCAATTTGGGTGTAGAATTATGGGTTGTTATTATGGGAAAGCCTACAATTTTTATATAAAAAGGAAAAGAATAGATATGACTTCTAAGAAGACTTTATACGCGAATGTATTTCGCTCGTTCGTTTTGGTGTTATTGATTGCTGCGTTTGGACTCACTTCCTGCTCAGCACTCAACAAGGTCAAGAGCCTGACGGGCGGCAAGCCCGATAAACCAGCCAGAACCAAAATACCCAAGCCAAAGAAGACCAAGACGGTCGAGGCAGGCATACAAACGACTCAAAGTGCACCGCAAACTACCGAAATTGCACCCCAGACTACCGAAACAGGTGGCGGCAGCCAGATAGCCAACCCGGCGTCCAAGAACTGCATTGATAAAGGCGGCAAGGTGAGCATCCAGAAACGCGGCGACGGCGGCGAATATGGCATCTGCATCTTTGAAGATAACCTGCAGTGCGAAGAATGGGCGATGATGAACGGAGACTGTCCAGTCGGCGGGATCAAGATCACCGGCTACGTAACCCCCGCCGCCCAGTTCTGTGCCATCTCCGGTGGAGAATACACAGTTACCAGCGACAGCAATACCGACAAAGAGCAAGGCACCTGCAAGTTCAAGAACGGTAAGACCTGCGATGCCGGGGATTACTTCAACGGTAAATGCGAGAAGAATCAGTAGTAAGCGTGATCTGATAGACAAGAACGTGCGGCGCAGAGTTTGTGCCGCACGTTTTTATTTAGTTACAACAAAACTAAAGCCGTTGCTGTATAATATAATCAACAAGAGGTTGATTTGAGTTTACTGGAACAGATTCAGGCTTTAATTCGGTATGGCTTGTACTATCTAAGTGAACATGCAGATGAAGAATCCAGCATGGATAACTTTGATATTTACGACGTCGAGTATGGCATCCTGACAGGTCGAATGCGAAAAAATTGGAGTCGAGAAAGTAAATATGAAATTGTTGGTTCAGCTTTAGATGGTAGACCGATCGGAATCGTATGTAGGATTACGCAAACGGGTAAAGTCCGCGTGATCACCGTTTATGAGGACAAACCTTGATATGGAAAACAATGAAATCTTAAATTTTTGGGAAGGGGAAACGTGCGAGTACTGCGGTGGTGCGATTGTCGAAAAACATGTTACGCTTCACCGTCCCCGCCAGGAAGGGTACGCCATCATCGAGAATGTACCGGCTGGCGTCTGCACGGAATGTGGCACACGCTACTACGCTGCCAATGTGCTCAAAATTGTCGAAGAAAGCGTACATGGGCAACACAAAGCACAACGTGAAATTTTGGTACCTGTTTATTCGCTGTAAGTGTTCCTCCTATATTTGCTATAAATTGTTGATCATCCCAACCTGAGAAAGCAGGTTAGAATTCGTAGTCAGGCGATTTATCGCCTTCTTCTTTGCGACTTTGCGGCTTGGCGTGCCAGGATTCGGGCACGGGGTTTGGTCGGTTGACACGGGTGGTTGGAAGAATCCCCGTGCCCCTACGAAACGTTGGCGACTTGCCCACGCGTGGGCGCCGTACCCAGTAAGGGCGAAGCATCCGTCATGGATCATCGATTAACCAGGTATATGGTGCGGATGCTTCACCCCTACGAACGAAACGCCTTTCTCACCCTATCACGATCCACACCATCTGGAAATGCGACCAGGTGCGCCTGGCAGTCCCTGCGACAATCGCTGGAACCAAAAGCGGGTACGGGGATAATCGCCCCATCCAGCTTCGCCAACGCCTGACTCCAGGTGCATTCCATCTGTTGACTACCCGTGATGTAGAGAACATCTACCAACTTAATCCTGCCGCGTAGATAATCCATGTGCCAGCGCGGTATGGCAGCGGATTCCAGGTGGTGGCGGATGCGGGAGCGCAAACCGCCAGTTCCCTGCGCGCTGCCGAGATAAACGTAATCAGCGCTTGGAAACACAAACGTTCCCGAGCGCCCAATGCTTATAATCGCCTCTTTCTCCAGGTGGAAAAGGATGGCATAGGTGCCCTTCTCAGCAGGAAAATCGACTCTCAACATAGGATCACAAACGTTCCAGGACGTGGGTAACCGCCGTTGCGCCTGGTCCGCCCAGGGACTGCACCAGTGCCAGCCGGGCATTGGCGATCTGGTTTTTACCGGCTTCGCCGCGCAATTGCAGGACTGCTTCGACTGCCTGGTAGACTCCTGCGGCTCCGCCCGGATTGCCACGCGCCTTCATTCCACCCATCGTTAAGATGGGGAGTTTCCCGTTGAGGGCGCAGCTTCCATCCTGTGCCATCTGCCAACCTTTACCGCGCTCAGCAAAGCCCGCAGCCTCCAGGGACAGCGCAGCCAGGATAGATGAACTGTCATAGAGTTCAAACAAATCGACATCCTTGGGCATGATACCCGCCTGGCGGCAGGCGTTTTCTACGGATTGGTGGGCTGCCTGCAGATCGAGCAGGTCGCGGCGGTCATGCAGTGCCAGTGTATCCGTTACCACGCTGGAACCAGAGATACGCACCAATGGGTGGGACGTCGCATCGGGTGAGGCGGCAAAGGGGAACAAATCCGCGCGGGTCAAGACCAGTGCGGCGGCACCGTCTGCTTCTGGAGCGACGTCGAACATATTCAGAGGAGGGCACACCATCCCCGAACGGTTATAGGTTTCCACGCTGATCGCCTTGCGGTACATGGCGTTAGGATTACCGACGCCATTGGCATGGGCGATGAGTGGAAAACCGGAGAACACTTCATGCCCCAGGTGATAATCATGCAGATAACGCTGCATTAAAAGCGCCGACTGAGCGCTGGGCGTCATGCCATGAATCGCTTCGTAGTCGCTGTCCAGCGGAATGGAAAAACCGGCTTCTGCCGGTGAGCCGAGCAGATCGGTAAATTTTTCAACACCGACCACCAGCGCCACATCCACCAGACCGGATGTAACCGCCATATAACCCTGGCGCAAAGCTACCCCGCCAGAAGCGCCAGCGGCTTCGACCGTGTAGGCTTCGATCCCGTTCAATCCTGCAAAAT
>JBAXBF010000299.1:0-4219 GCA_037142095.1 Chloroflexota bacterium | reverse complement strand
CGTACTCACCCACCCAGCGCGTCTGGCTATCCTTGAGATTCTGAGGCAAGGGGAGGAGTGCGTCTGTCACTTGGAGGCTTATTTGGGCTACCGGCAAGCGTACCTTTCGCAACAATTGTCGGTATTGCGTCAGGCTGGGTTGGTACAGGTGCGGAAGGATGGTCGAAACGTTTTCTATCACGTCGTGGAACCAAAAATCTATGAGATTCTGGATGCAGCCCATAATGTGGTTTGCAAAGGAGAGTTACCTGTTCGTGACATTAAGGACTGTCCCTGTCCAAAATGTTCTCAGAAAGAGAGAGTATATTAAATTCACGATCATATTTTTTTAATCGAGTAATATTCACTATTTTGAATATTACTCATGGAGATTAATATTGTTATACATCATCATATCTTTATTATTATTCGTTCTCTCATTCATTGCTGGGATGATGGGTTTAGGTGTCGCGTTCATTGCCACACCTGTGTTAGGATTATTCGGCTTTGAGTTAAAAAATGTCATCATGCCCTGGTCTTTGTGGCTTAACGGGTTGACGGCTATTTCCGGCGCAGTTGCTTTCGCCAGGGCGAAGATGGTGGACTGGCGCACTGCAATCCCGCTTTTGTTCATAACAACCATTACTGCACCGGTTGGGGTTTGGCTGCTCCAATTTGTTTCCACGATCGTGGTATGGTGGATTTACGTTGCTGTGCTCGTTTTCTTAGCTTACCGGATGGCATTCCCGCCCAAGATGGACGATAGTCAGGCACCGGTCATCACAGATAAGACGCGCATTAAAGGTGGCATCTTGAGCGCCTTCATTGGAGTGTTTGCCGGTTTTCTTGGTGTGGGTCCTGGGTTTTTACTGATGCCCAGCCTGGTGTTCTTAGGCTACACGGCGCGCATGGCAGCCGCTACAAACAGCGTTATTGTGACCCTGCCATCTTTTTCGGCGTTTATCACCCATTTACCGGATGCTAGTTTCGATTGGTTGATGTTAGGCTTGACTTCCATTTTTGCCATCATTGGCGCTCAATTGGGGGCGCGTTTCATGGCAAAGCGGGTAAAGTCATTGACTCTTAGCCGGTTATTTGCATTGGCATTGATCTTATTGGCTGTTCAACGTGCTTATGTGCTTATTAAGTAATCTGACAGAAACACCAAAGCCCCCTTCAATCAATGGTTGATACATTTATTCGCACAATATCAGGAGGAGATAATCATGACAGAGTTTCTAGAAACCAAAGTTGATAAATTCACATTCAAAGTTGCTACAGACCGGTACTATAATGCTCAGGGCGTATGGGTTTTGAAAGAGGGAAGTGTGGCGCGCATTGGATTATCTGATTTCGTCCAGCAGCGTAGCGGAGATGTCGCCTTCGTGGATGTAAAACCGCTTGGGACTGCACTGACTGTTGAAGACGAGGCAGTAGCTATCGAGACAATCAAGGTTACCATCACCTTTAATAGTCCTGTAACCGGTAATCTTGTACGTATCAATCCAGCAATGGAGTCGGCACCGGAGGTAATCAATCAAGATCCTTATGGGGATGGCTGGATGGCTGAGATTGAGACCAGTGACTGGGAAATGGATCGCGCTAAATTGATGGATGCACCTACATACTTTGTGCAAATGAAGCAGGAAGCCGAAGAAGAAGCAAAGAAATTATGAACGAAACAAAACCTAAGATTGTAATTGTGCCATGCAGCGGCATCGGCAAGCCCTACGGTACCGTCAGCCGGGAGGCAGCCTACCAGGTCACCGAAGACGACCGCCCTGAAGATACCCAACTGATCGCTCTTTCTTTATTGGTTTTGGGAGACGAAGAAGCGCGTCAGGCTGTTGCAGCCAACCCCTCTATCACGATCGATGGTTGTAAACTGGCATGTGCCAGCAAGATGGTCAAGGAAAGCGGAGGCAAGATCGCTCAAGAATTCGATGTCCTGGACGTCTTCCGCCGTTATCGTGATTTTAAACCCAAAGGAATAGCAGAACTTAACGAGGACGGGCAGAAACTTGCTCTGGCATTGTCCAGGGAGATAGAATTAGTAGTGGATATGCTATCCAGTTCTTCTAACCCGGAAGGAGGTTCCAATGCCTGATCTGCCTAAGAAAAAAGTAGGTATTGTGGCTTGTTCTGGAGAAGAATTGTCCGAAGGAACGATTACCCGCCTGGCAGCCCTGAAAGTATTGGAAAGACTTCGTCCAGAAGATACCGTCACGATTTGTCTGCCGCTGTTCTTAGCTGGAGGGCAGGGAGATCGCGCCTTTGCCAAGTTTCATCCCACGATTACGATCGATGGGTGTGATAAACTTTGCGCGGCACGCTCTACGGAGATGTACTCTAATAAACCGGCTGCCAGTTTCATCGTGAGCGACTTGATCGCAGAAAATGGTTTGAGCAAGCCCAGCGGCAAACGCAAAATGGATGAAGCTGGTATGCGGGCAGTAGAGATAATTGCTCAACGTATGGCAGAGAAAGTCGATGAGTTATTAGGAAAATCCTGGAACCGCCGGCAGGGTGAATTTATCATTCCAGAGGATAAATCACCCGTATCGGACGAATCAGACGATGAGACGTCTGTTCAGGCGACTTGTTCGTGTGGTTCCGGCATCCCGATTCAGAAAATTGCCATCAATGGAAACTTTATGACCGTGATCGGTTTACCACTCATGTTTGAGACGTTTTTTGGCAATAAGGAACCGGCTACTGAGCAGACGGCAAAATCGATTTTGGAGATGGTGAAAATCTATAATTCAATTCCGCAAGAGGACGAGGAGTTATTAGTCGAAGCTTTGCTACGTGAATATACGGAGTATGTCCAAAAAGGGACATCAGTTTAATTTATGAATACTGAGCTTGTACACAACATCTTACCCACGAATCCTGGAATAACATTGGAATCTCGTCCGCAAGTAAGTTTACTGACGATTTTATTGTCATATTTGCAAATTGGTCTGACAGCCTTTGGTTTTTCTATAGTTCAAAAACAAAGAATTTTTGTAATAAGTAAAAAATGGTTGTCAGAAGAGGAAGTAGACGAAGGTATGGCGTTGATCCAGCTCTACCCCGGTCCCATGATGGCAGATTTCAGTGCTTACGTGGGGTATAAAATCCGTGGAGTTCCCGGAGCGCTTATGGCAATAATAGGTTTTATTGCGCCGGCGTTTGTTTTGATGCTAGTCCTCTCTGCCATCTATTTTGCATCTGGCAGCCTGCCATGGGTACATCCGTTGTTTCTCGGGCTGGAAGCTCTGATTGTGGGGATTATCTTGAACGTCACACTGGATTTTGGTGAACGCGCTTTGAAAAATCGCTCTGAGGCAGTCATTGCCCTAGCGGCTTTTGCAGCCCTGTTACTCAAAGTAAATGCCGTAGCCATCATTGTTGTTTCATTGGCGGCAGGCGCATTTTTGCTCGCGCCCAGAACGGGCGGGAATGAAGAAAAAGAACAAACGCACTCCTCCGTTTTGGCCATATCTGTCAGTCGCCTATTAGCGATACTGGGCATTGTCCTGGTTGTTATCGCCGTTGCCATCTATTCCTGGCTGCTTGATTCAGAAGTGGGCAGGATGGGGTTATCCTTCTATAAAATCGGCGCCATCGCCTTTGGAAACGGGGCGACCATTCTGCCACTGATCCAGATCGAAATCGTCGATCTGCATCACTGGTTGACGCCCAATGAATTTGCGGATGGCATTGCCCTTGGACAAATTACTCCGGGATCTTTATTGGTTGTAGCCGCTTTCGCCGGGTATAAATTGGGCGGACTCGGTGCAGCCGCTTTGATGACTTTTGCTATGTTCGCGCCATCCTTCGCCATGACTCTGGTCTTTACCGAGATTTTCGTTCGCTTACGGAACCTGAACCCGTTGCGTGGTGCCATGAAAGGCGTTTTGGCTTCTTTTGTTGGGCTGCTGGCTGTGGTTGTGCTCCAATTGGGGAAAATCGGGATCAGCGGACCCACTACATTGATATTGGCAGGAGGCGCATTCGTAGGAACTCGTTATTTCAAACTGGACATCATCTGGATTTTTATCGGCGGTCTGCTCTTTTGGTCAGGATTGCTAGCTCTAGGATTAGGATAATATCCATGTCCAAGGAAGTCGTTCATCGATGAAAACTAATTTTAATCGATCAATCATTTGGAGTTTAGAATGAAATAGGACTTACGCAAGTGACATTCTGACAGAAGGTGATTTCAATTGTTGACGCAAGTAATCGGAAAGCAAAT
>JBAXBF010000298.1:0-4267 GCA_037142095.1 Chloroflexota bacterium | reverse complement strand
TTTTTTTATCACAGTTTTTCATGGGGATTATCTGTGGTAAAATCGTGGAAGTAATATTTCACTATAAGAAATACAGGAGAGTCATCCCTTATGAAAATCGTGTTAGATGGAATGGGAAGCGATCAATATCCTGGACCGGAAGTAACGGCAGCCGTGCAAGCTGCTTTAGAGTTTGGAGATGAAATCATTCTCACTGGTAAGGAAGATTTATTGGCGGCAGCCTTGGAATCCACCAGACCCCGAATTCCTAATGGAAAACAGGCAAAAGTACGTATAGTACACGCGCCTGAGATCCTTGAAATGACCGATAAACCGGCTGAGAATGCTCGTCGCAAGGCGCAGAACTCGATGGCAGTAGGTATGGAGCTAATCCGGGCTGGTGAAGCAGATGCATTTATCACTGCTGGAAATACGGGCGGTGCGATGGTGAATGGGCTTTTTCATTTGGGAAGGATTCGGGGTGTTAAGCGTCCTGGATTGACGGCGCTTTTCCCGGTAAAAGGCGGAAAACACACCGTTGTACTGGATATTGGGGCAAATGCAGAATGTAAACCTGAGTATTTGTTTCAATTTGCCGTGTTAGGTTCAGTTTATGCCCAAAAAGTGTTGGGTATTCCCAATCCACGCGTAGGTTTGCTTTCCAATGGAGAAGAGGCAGGGAAGGGTAATCAGCTTATCAAGGATACTTATCCTCTTCTCGAATCCAGCGGTCTGAATTTTATCGGTAATGTGGAAGGCAAGGAACTTTTCAGTGCTCAAGCGGACGTGGTTGTAACCGACGGTTTTACCGGTAATATTCTGCTTAAGTCGAGTGAGGCGGTGGCGAAGCTGATTACAGATGTTCTGAAACAGGAACTGATGGCGAATACACGTACCAAACTTGGAGCATTGTTAGCAAAACCTGCTTTCCTTGCAATCAAAAAGATGCTGGATCCTGGTGAGACTGGGGCTGCACCTCTGTTGGGTATTAATGGTTTGGTTTTTGTTGGACATGGACGTTCGGATGCGTATGCCCTATATAACGCAATCCGGGTTGCCCGCCAGGCTGTTCAAGCACATCTCTTAGAGGCTATGCGGGATACACTCCAAGAAAAACTTTCAAATATAAAAATTGAGGATAAAGAATGAAGATAATCACAAATGATAAACTCGTACAGCGTAATGCATTGATTGGTCGTTACGCAGGTATGGCTGGACTGGTCGTCTTAGCAGTTGGAATGTACATCAGTTTTACACAACAAGAAACAGGGGTTATGTATGCCTGGATCTGTCTGATCATTGGTTTTGCTTTAGCACAATTTGGCATTTATTTTGGCAATCGTTGGGGCAGGAAACCGCGCCCTTACGAAGCGATAACCCGGGAATTAAAAGGATTGGATGGTAATTATGCGCTATACCATTTCAAAACGCCGGCTGCACATCTCTTAGTAGGACCAGCAGGGGTATGGGCTCTATTTCCGTTTTATCAGCGCGGTACAATTGTGTATGAGAAGGGACGTTGGAAACAGAAGGGCGGTGGATTTATGCTTTCCTACCTTAAAATCTTTGCTCAGGAAGGATTGGGGAGAGTTGACCTGGATGTCGAAGCTGGTTTAGACTCGCTCAAAAAATACTTGAGTAAAAAATTACCCGAAGATGCTGTACCAGAAGTGCAGGTTGCGATTCTGTTTACGAATGAACAGGCGGTGATTGAAGCAGATGATGCTCCTTATCCTACGATCCCGGTGGGAAAATTGAAGGATCTAATCAAGAAATCAGCTAAAACCAACCCGCTTTCGCTCCCTAAAGCCAAAGCAGTGATGGATGCGATTGAAATGGAAGGTTAATTTCATTGATTACGAACCATGATTGACAATCTTAATCATGGTTAAGGAAATCCTCATAGTATTGAGACGCATTTTGCCTCATTACTATGAGGATTTATAGAATAATTCGCACTTTCTGGATAACGTTTAACCCCTATTTCAGACTCAGGAATTGACATAAAATATATTCTTTGTTATACTTCAATGAGCGTTGAACTATTATCGATATAACAAAGAAACCAAATGGATAATTTGAGTACGACACCTGAGAATGTTAATTATCTCACCCAACAATTGAAGGTTCTTGCAGAACCAAACCGATTATTGATTATCAATCTTCTCATGCAAGGCACACAATGTAATTGTATGTTAGGAGATGCGCTCAAGATGGCTCCCAATTTGATCTCTCACCATCTGGGAGTGTTGCGCGAGGCGGGTTTGGTCAATCTCGAACGCGATCCATTAGATGCACGCTGGGTCTATTACTCGATTAACCGCGAGGCTTTAACCAAACTGAATACCGCGCTAGGAGAATTTCTCAACCCGGAACATATACCATCTCAAAACCAAATTTGTAGACCAGAGTTGACACCAATGACCCTGCGAGATCTACCCGTTTCTGGTAATTAAAATTTTAACCTATTACTTCAAAGGAGATTGAACTATCATGATTGACAATATCAATATCTCTCCACAAGAACCCGTGAAACTGAATTCTACCGTTTCTGTGGACGTAGAAATGTTTGACCCACCAATGTGTTGTCCAACTGGATTATGTGGTCCAACGTTGGATCAGACTTTATTGGATTTGAATGAAATGATTTTAACGCTTCAACAAGATGGTGTTCGTGTGGAACGGTATCAGATGGCAGCGAACCCGAGTGCTTTTATTAGTAATCCTGAAGTTATGCGTCTAATAAGGGAACAGCAATTGGCGGTTTTGCCAATTTCAGTAGTGCGAGGAAAAGTGATCAAAGCTGGTGATTACCCATCCCTCCAGGAAATCAAGACAGCATTGAACAATGGAAGTGTCTTATTATGACCACTCACTTTATCTTCTTTTCAGGTAAAGGTGGGGTAGGCAAAACCAGCATGGCTTGCGTAACAGCCGTTCGATCCGCCGATGAGGGTAAACGGACCCTGATTGTCACTACTGATCCGGCATCGAATCTTGCTGACGTCTTTGAACAGCCTATCGGTCACCAAATTGTACCCATTCAGGGCATTCCGAACCTGTGGGCGATGGAGATCGACTCAGACCGCGCCACAGAAGAATACAAAGAGCGTGCTCTGGCTCCTTTGCGCGCTGTTTTCCCACCGCAAATTGTGCAGGTGATGGAAGAACAGATGGCGGGACCCTGTACGACCGAGGTCGCCGCTTTTGATCGCTTCACGGATTTTCTGGATGACCCCAATGCAGCCGGTCAAGTCTATGATGTGGTAATTTTTGATACAGCGCCTACAGGACATACGCTGCGTTTGTTGGAACTTCCTTTTGAGTGGAGCCAATCTATTGAAACTGCCACAGAAGGAAGTGGGCAAACCTGCCTGGGACCGGCAGCGGCGATCCAGGACTCTAAACTTAAGTATGAACGCGCGATTGCCGTCATGCGGGATGCAGCATCGACAACCTTCACTTTTGTTCTTCATCCTGAAGCCATTGCGATCAAAGAGACGAAAAGAGCCATCGCTGAATTGGGTAAGCTCAATATCCATACCCATCAACTCATCATCAACAGTATCATTCCCCCTGAAGAACGGATCAATCCTCTTTTTGCTGCCTGAGCAGAGATGCAAGCGCAATACCTGGAGCAAATTGAGAAAGAGATTCCAACACCTTCACGGCGTATGTTCCTTTTAGCCGGTGAAATCAAAGGAGTTCAGCGGTTACGGGAAGTGAGCCGCTTATTCTTTGATGGGAAACGTGACCTGGAAAACAAAATGTCTCCTGTCCATCCCCCAAAGTTTATCGATGAACCTTCGCTGGACTTTTTACCCCGGCTTACTTCCAATGGGCACGGGAACCGTATCCTGTTCTTTGCCGGAAAGGGCGGAGTCGGCAAGACGGTGGCTTCCTGTGTTACCGCAGTGTGGTTAGCAAAGCATGGTTACCGCACCTTACTCGTGACGACCGATCCGGCGGCGCACCTCGGAGATGTCTTGGGTGTACCGGTAGGCGATGCAGCCGCGCCTGTAGCTGGAATAGATCACCTCTGGGCGGCGAAGATCGATCCTAAAGCTGCCGCGGATGCTTATCGTGCCCGCATCCTGGATGATGCACGCCAGCGTGGGCGTTCACCCCAGGCAATCAAGATGATGGAAGAAGAGTTGGATTCGCCCTGCACCGAGGAAATGGCGGCTTTCGACCGGTTCATCGATTTTGCCTCACAGACCGAATGGCAAGTGATCGTGTTCGACACCGCACCTACCGGGCATACACTGCGCCTGATCGAATTGCCGGT
>JBAXBF010000297.1:0-4280 GCA_037142095.1 Chloroflexota bacterium | reverse complement strand
TTGAGTAAGGTAGTCAGGATAATCTACCAGATAACCAAGATACCAATTATCATCTTTCCAGTAAATATATTTTAAACTTACCATAATGTTATCCCTTTTATTAGATTATAACATATCAAAGCTTTGCGTATCTGTAGTTATTAACGTACTCTTTTTCATCTGATCAACATTTATATCGGAACAGTATGATCCTGAAGTGAGATTCTGATAAATTCACTCAGAGGTATCATCGGCTAATGTTCGTTGAGGAAAAGGAACACGCTTACCGAGCAGGAAATCATCGATCAGAAATCCGATAAAATCTGCATCATATTGGTTGTCTGTTCCTCGGTATTGTTCTGGGTCTCGATTTGCAATCGCTTTAACAACCACATAAATTTCGCCTTCCTGCTCAAATCTTATCTGATATACACAGAAGCCAGACCAACTACGGTGAAAGTATAACCAATCTCCATCCATGAAGATGAACCATCTGTCTTCCATATCTTTTGGAATTAATCCGGCTGAAAGAAGAGCGAACTCTTGATTGGTAAAGCTACGATTAAATACCAACTTTGTGGTAGAGCTTGGCATTGGCTTAATGTCCCATGATGTCCGGGTGGCTGTTCTTGGCATATATTTCCTTCTAACCTTTTTTTCTATGCGTAAAAATATAAATGAACAATACAACTACAATGATTGCCAATAATAGGGCAATCCATCCAATGATACTACTCCAAAGTGATGGCGTTATGGAAAACACGTTGACTTGCCCGTCACTTATTGGGCTATCCTGCTCTACGGGATACTCGGTATAAGAATCAGGCTGTAGCGTTTCAATATTGTCATTTCCTTCCCGATCAATTTTTATTACCGGCTTTGCTTTACTTAAATCAATCTCTCCAATACTACGCGAGGTTACTGGAACATCGACAAACGATACATCCTGTACTGTCTGACCTTTCGGATTGATCATATTTAGTGTAAATATACCATCGCTAATACCATTCAACTGACTCTTGATTGGATCGAATGATGTGAAAAAGATGACCTTATTACCATTTTCTTCAAACACTCGCACATCGGGTATTTCGGCTACAATAGTTCCATCAACCAGAAATCCAACCCGCCGTCCTTGCTTATCGGTTAGGAGGAGATTGACTGGTGAATTTACTTTAAAATAATAGAAAGGTAATCCTTTTTGACTAAAATTACTGATGGTAACCTTTACTAAATCGCTAAGCAATTTACAATGTGGATTCTTATCTATATAACGACCTACCTCTTCAATCCAATCATATAGTTCCGCTTTTCCTTTGAGAGAAGATATTTTTTGATACGATTTTCCAAATATGGTATCTCCTAACTGGTCTGACACATTGCCGGAGAGACATACCCCTGTAGCTTTTACACTATAATTAGCTAAATTATTAAAAAATTTATCTAATTGCTGTTTTCTGCAATTACTATCTTTACAATCTAGGTAAACTTCCAAAAATCTTGAAAATAGACTAGTAACTCCGGCACTAAGCATTAATTCACACGGAGATTTTACATCTTTCCTCAGACCATCTATGCAAATTAATGGACTCTTTCCATCATCCGGACGGTTCTGGCAAGTTTTAGAAAGTGTGAAATTCATACCCGTACAAGGCTGAAGAGTTTCGTCTTTTGATGCAACCTTAATATAATATTCCAGCCCAGTTTTGATATCTACTACGCTAGCTTGATTAAACCCACAGGTAAGGCTTGTTTTTAGGTCTCTGGATACACAAACCAGGGTGTCCATTGACAATTTAGCCCCTTTTTCGTCTTGCAGATTAGCGGTGATTTTAATATCCGCAGTTTTTGAGGGGGGACAAGCTTCAGGTTTATAACGATACCAAACACTGTGGTAACCCTTCCCTTTATCTACTGCACTCATCCCGCTTTTTATATTAACGGTCAATTCGTTTGCTTCAACACTGGCGCTTTCAAGAGTAACCTTATCTTGCCATTGCTCCCGATTAATCTGCTTGGCATCTTTTGCTTTGTCATTACTTGCCGGGGAACTATTAGGGCAAATCTTTTGTTCTTCTTTCTTATATTTGGCTTGTATGGAAATATCTGCCTTTGAACACGGGTCTAATTGCGTCTCAGATACAATTTCAATAACAACGGCTTTAGATGGACTTGTTGCTTCTTTTGTTAAATTTGCCTCTCCAATTTGGCAATCAACATTATTAAATGGTGTTGAATCATCACTTGAGTAATAAAAGCAGATGATTCCATTTTGGATACCACCATAAGGCAACGTAAATCTAGCTTTCACGTCTATCGAGTTGAGAGCGTTATCCTTGTTGTTTAATACTTTATACCAAATAGAATGATAATATTTACTTTCTGATAAACCGGGGGGCGTAATTACTGGATCATTCTGATTCGTTGTTGCGGCAGATAAATCTACTGTGCTGGTAAGACTCGTACTCATATAGGGTAGGGATTGTTCAGTGCCATATGTAGATTGAATTGAATAAATATTTGTATCTTTCGTTGCTAGCCCTTCCTCTATGTCTATCGCATTTTCAATTTCATCGTTATTGGGTTTTGGAAGGCTACAAGTAGGGGTTCCTGTGGGTATTATTTCCTTAGTTGGTGGCGGTCCTTGGGGTTCAATGCAGATGCTGACTGACGGAGAAGAGTTAGATTTAAAGTATTGACTGTAGGTTTTTGAATGGTATCCATTTGCCGATACTCGAATACTATGATTACGATCGCCGGGTTTGATATATAACTGAACATATCCATTTGAATCTGTATATCCTTGACTGTTGCTACCATTATCAGCAGTTGGAGATTCTACATGGGCACCTGAAATGGGAATTTTGGAAGAACAGTCATAGACATAGACTGATAAAGTAATTCTGTAAATATTTGAGGCTGTTGTAACAAAGGATGAGCTGGCAAGAATGGTTAGGATAAGCAGATAATTTACCCAATTGTTGCGAGACAGCTTTTGGTCGTTAGGGGTTTTTATAAAAAGGTCAATGATGGAGTTAAACATGTCAAAAGTTCCTTGTACTATCGTTGAGATTCTAAAATGATGGATAAACAACTTCCTGCCAAATTTCCTAAATACTCTTTCTTATCCCTTTTATATTTAGCATATGACGGACATGATTAATAATCCTGAACAGGATGGTATCAGCTATCTGATGCAGTCTTCTCTCCTGGTTTTGGATTGCACTTAAAGAACTGGCAGCAGACCTCAATCTTTTTACTTTCGCTGGTCTAGTGAGTTGTTCCCACCGGAGTTTATAGGTGTTTTTTCCGACGGGATTTCCTGTACCCGTTAATCGTTTGAATATATAACAATAATGTCCAATATTATGGCTTTCGATCCTTACCAATTGCCAGCCGTCTTCTCCAAACACGTTCAAACCTGTATCTAAACTGATGTTTTTCCAGTGAGGTAGATCCTCCCCACCCATGATGTATTTTATACTTGGCGAACAAGTCAAAGCATTAACCATGTGGATACTGATAATGGCTCTAAGATATTCCCATTGATCTAACATGGCACCTTCTTCGTACTCCTTGATGATTCTTGCCAGATACGCTGAACAAGGCTTTCATATCATCCATTTATTCATGTCTTATGCTGAAACGCGATTACCTGGCATCATAGAAAAATGGTAGATTTGCCAGCTTTTTGTCTGTGCTAACCATCCGAAAGGAATTGCTATTAATAATTATAGCATGAATTTTACAAAAAATAATTTGGAAATAATTGGATCTTCTATTAATTTTCCAATGATATATTGTTGCATTATTATGATAAATAACAATAATCATTAAAACCATGCAATAGTATTACGCTTTTATATCAAAATACTCGATAATAATACATATTATTGCATGGTATATTGCTAAAAATTTTTCTAAATTTGATAATACAATAATAAATACAATATATGGTCATATGAAAATAATATAGAAATTTAGAAGTACCAATGGTGGGGAACCCAAATTTGTATTGACGCGGAAAGTGTCAATCTTGCTTTGATCAAGATGGGCAAGAAACCATTGACCCGAGAGCAGTAATATAAATACTTGTCATCTCCCCGCTGCGTTTACCGAGAATACGCTCCAGGGACTGTAGCTGCTCCAGCCAAGAGTGTTGCCGGCTCGCATAGCCCACTTGTAATTCCCCGACATGAGGTTAATCCTGGGGGTATAAGAGCAAGTCGATGTGCCGCAGGTGGGCGTGAATGCGCTGCTGGAGAATTTCAATACAGCAGGAACGTTGTTGGTGTAGACAT
>JBAXBF010000296.1:0-4291 GCA_037142095.1 Chloroflexota bacterium | reverse complement strand
CACGGTTCACATCCGTGAGGTTCGTGGGTTCGATCCCCTCCGCGCCCATTTTTTTATTGCATTCTTTCTTTTAACATATCTTTCATGGTTGACATAACCGACGAAAACTGTAACTTTCCTTGAAACAAAACTTCTAATAAACCATGATTGACATCAGTGCCTCATTGCTCGCAGCAGATTATGCCAGAATGGGCGAAGAAGTAGTGCGTGCAACCAAAGCAAGCGTCGATTCTTTTCACTTTGATATGATGGATGGTCATTATGTCAGAAATCTGGCTTTGACTCCTGACCATCTGCGTGCTTTAAGAAAATATACGTCGCTTCCTTTTCGCGTTCATCTGGAATTGTCAAATCCTGATGATGTAATAGAGATGTTCGAGGCAGGCGATGCACAAACCATTAATGTCATGCTGGACACATTAAAAGAACCAAGATCGATTTTCACAAGAATCCGTAGTCTTGGAGCACAGGTTGGTCTTACCCTCACAATAGAGCAGCCGGTGGATTTGGTGATTCCGTATATTGATGAAATCGATGAATTGTTAATATTGGGTGTCCACCCAGGTTTTGGTGGTCAGGTCATGCACCCACAGACATTAGAACGAATTTCTTTTGCCTCCCGTATGATACAGGATAAAAAGTTAAATATAAGTATTGCCGTCGATGGCGGCATTAACCTCACCAATGTCGGCAGGGTTATTTCTCAGGGGTGTACATGTGTAATAATAGGATCAACTTTATTTAAGTCTGCGGATATGGCTGGACTGGTGCAAAATATCCGCAGAATGAACAGTTTTTCTTAGCAAGAACGCAGCTATCATCAAGAAAATGAATGCTGTTGCGTTCTTATACCGGTATATATTTATCTGTTTGACGCTAAATCCTGCAGGTCATGCATCAAATCTTTGTTGCGTTGATAAAGATCCAGGTAAATCTGATAATATTTTTCATATAAAGCCATCTTGGTCAAATCGGGAGTGATCGTACGCATATCTCTCATCCATTTCTTGATATCGGTAAAGTGCGAGAAAATTCCCACACCTAAACCAGCCAAGAAGGCGTCCCCGTAAGACGCTCCCATTGTTACCGATGGAACAATTTGGGGCACACCGCTAATATCACTCACCACTTGCAACCAGAGAGAATTTTTTGTTCCGCCGCCCACCGCCACAATTTCCTTCGGAGCAGCATCGATGGCATCCATTACTTCAAAATGATGTTTAATTCCATACCCTATCCCTTCTAAAACTGCGCGGAACAGATGTCCGCGGGTATGGGCTAACGTCAAACCAAAGAACACACCGCGGGCGCGTGGATCTTGAATCGGGGTACGTTCACCGCTGAAATATGGCAAAACGACCAGACCTTCTGAACCTGGAGGCGTACGCTGTGCTTCGGAAACCAATTTTTCGTATGCGTTCTCTCCGCTGGATAACTCATTAGCCACCAGGTCAGCCCCACAAACATCCCGGAACCAGCGGGTAAGAGAGCCACTGGTTGCCATTCCAGCCATCAAAGATGAGGTACCTTTAAAACAGAAAGGATTTGCCCATAAACGCTTATCTGAAGCCGGTTTGTCCAGAACTTCAATCATAAACACAGTCGAACCATACATCAGCATCATTTGCCCTGGATTAACTGCTCCGACACTAACGGCTTCGGATGCAGCGTCCACCGTGCCAACAACAACAGGGGTGCCTTCAGCCAAACCACATTGTTGGGCAGCTTCTGCAGTAATTTTTCCAGCCAGATCATTTGACCAGGCAAGATCAGGCAAGCGGTCGATATCAACGACATCCTTACTGAGTTCCTGTTTCCAACAATTGTTATAGAAATCATACATAGGAGCAAACCAAGCAGCGGTTAAGTGGTCGATATAATACTTACCTGTAAGCCTTGCTACCAGAAAAGTCGTTGCCGTTACAAATTTAGCCGCCTTACGATACACGTCTGGTTCATTCTTTTTCAACCATAGAATTTTGGGTCCCACGGATTGAGTGGAAAGCGTATTGGCACACGAGCGAAAAAGAGATTCCTCCCCAATCGAAGCCGTCAGTTCTACTATCTCCACCATTGAACGGGTATCCACGCCATAAAGAATACCCGGGCGTAAAGGATTACCCTGCACATCAACAGGTAAACAATCGGAACCAATAGCACTGCAACCAACACTTAATATTTCATTCGGCGCAATTCCGCTCTTCCCAAGAAGGTTTTTGACGATCGTACAAAAATCCCCCCACCAGACAACATCGGCATCATGTTCTGCCCAGCCTTGGCGTGGAATGGACATGGTATGAGGACACACAGCCGTACTAATGACATCACCATCCAAATTGACAATAACGCCTTTTGATTCGTAGGTTCCAATGTCTACTCCGAGAAGATAGCCTTTCATTCCGATTTACTCCTGTTGATATGATTCGCTTTTGTAATTCAATACTATTCCCGCTTTGACCAACAATTCAGCATTATATATCGAGCCGCCAGCTGCACCTCGAATGGTGTTATGAGATAAAATTACCATCTTATAATCAAAAAGCGGATCTGGACGCAGCCTTCCAACCACAGTGGTCATTCCTTTGCCAGTCATCCTATCCAGCCGTTGTTGAGGACGATTATCTTCATCTCGTACCAGGATGATTGGATCCGGTGTAGAGGGTAAGGATTTGCTGATTTCTGGACATTGATAAGATCGTAATACTTCGGTAACATCTTTTATGTTTGCCCTTTCGCCCAATTCCACTGACAAACAAACTAGATGTCCATCACTGACAGCCACGCGATTGGTATGCGCTGAAATAGCAAAATCCGCTAATTCGATAGCATTATTCTCTAACGTACCTAACATTTTACGAGGTTCCCATTCCACTTTAGTTTCCTCTCCACCGATATATGGAATGGTATTATCAAGAATGTCTATAGAAGGTACTCCCGGATAACCGGCGCCGGATAAAGCTTGTAGAGATACTACGAATGCGCAGCGCAATCCAAAAGCATTTTGCAGCGCACGTAGAGCGACGGTTAATCCCGTGCTTGTACAATTGGGATTGGTTGTAATCCCTCCGCTCCAATTGCGGTTTTTACGCTGGTACTCGATTATTGCAGCATGTTCAGGGTTAACTTCGGGTAGTAAGATAGGCACATCCGCCTCCTGACGATAAGCCGAGGCATTGGAACAAACCATCATACCCGCTTTAGCAAATTGTGGTTCAACATCACTCGCAATATCGGTAGGAAGCGCAGAAAAGACGATTGATGGCTTTGTTGCAGATAATACTGCTTCGACATTTGTCGGTAAAACCGTCATCTCGCCTGCCCAAGCCGGCATTGGATCCTGTAGAATCCAGCGACAAGCCTCACGATAAGAACGTCCTTCACTCCGATCTGAGGCGGTTAAGGCAACCACCTTGAACCAGGAATGTTGATCCAATAGTTGAACAAAACGCTGTCCGACACTCCCGGTTGCGGCAAGAATTGCGACAGGTATCATACTGCTCATAATGATTTCACTCCTTTACAATCAATTGATGCAGAGCACGAACCGCCTTCTCTGCATCTTTAGCATCCACAATTAAACTGATCGATACTTCAGATGATCCTTGCGCAATTGCAATCACGTTTACTGATTGATCACCCAGCGCGTTAAAAACTCGTCCAGATATGCCTGGCGTATTCCGCATTCCTTCTCCGACGACCGTAACAATTACCACCTCATTCGTCGCCCATATACGATCTATATCTCGTCCGACTAATTCGTTTGCAAAAGACTTTTCCAACGCGGCAATTACGCTGGTAGTCGATTCGGCAGGAACTGCAAAACAAATCGACTGCTCAGAAGATGCCTGTGAAATTAAAGGAACGCTCGTCCCAGTATCAGCAACAGCACCAAAAGTTCGCGCAGCTACTCCTGGAACACCTAGCATACCTCGTCCTTCAATTGTTATTAATTGTAAATCCCGAATAACGGTAACAGCTTTTACGATATCTGTTGGTCCTCTCTTCGTTTCATCCCACGGCACAGAATCGACTAAACGAGTGCCAGGATAATCTGGATTAAAGGTATTACAAACACGCAAACGAATCTTCGCCTCAATGATCGGGCGGATCGTCTTTGGGTGAAGTACTTTTGCTCCAAAGTACGCTAACTCTGCGACCTCCCGATAAGTAATCTCTGGAATTGTGTGCGCATTAGAAACGATACGCGGATCAGCCGTCATTACCCCATCTACATCTGTCCAAATCCAGACTTCATGGGAAGGAAGCGCAGCAGCTATGATAGCAGCAGAAT
>JBAXBF010000295.1:0-4336 GCA_037142095.1 Chloroflexota bacterium | reverse complement strand
GCTACCATTCGCAAAGCTTTGGAGACGGGTTATCCTTCTGTAATGGTGGATGCCTCGCGCTTAGACCTGGAAGGAAATATCGCTTCCACATACGAGATTACTGAGTTGGCTCATTCGTTTGGGGCAGCCTGCGAGGCAGAACTTGGAGCAGTGATGGGCCATGAAGCTGGGCCATTACCGCCGTATGAAGAAATCTTTGCTTCTGGAAAAGGTTTCACGGATGTGGATGAATGTATCCGTTTCGTCAAGGAAAGCCATTGTGACTGGCTGTCAGTGGCAGTTGGTAGTATTCATGGTGCCATTTCCGGAGCGGCGAAGGATGCCAAGAAGGTTGAAGCCCGTTTGAATATTGCCCATCTGAAAAAGCTTAAAGAAGCAGCCGGGAATATTCCGTTGGTGCTGCACGGCGGTTCTGGGGTAAAACGCGATTATGTTCTGGAAGGGATTCAGAACGGAATATGCAAGATCAATATCGGGGCGGAGATTCGCCAGGCGTATGAACAGGCATTGCGCAGCACGAACGATGTTTCTGCTGCCCAGCAAGCGGTCTATGAACGGACGGTCTGGGTAATCAAAGATTACTTTGAAATTTCTGGTAAACGTAGACTGGTAAACCCGTAACATTGTATCAGAAATCCTGAGTTTTGGAGGAGACCTATGAGTCTGTTAGGGTTGGATGTTGGGACGACAGGATGTAAAGCGGCTGTTTTTTCTACAGATGGGCGCATGCTGGCATTTTCTTATCGTGAATATGATATTCGGCGTCCTAAACCTGAGTGGGCTGAAGTGGATTCCGCTGAGGTATGGTCAAAGGTGAAAGAAACAATTCGAGAAGTTGCCCCCAGCGCAAAAAATGATCCTGTATGCGCATTGGCAGTTTCTTCAATGGGTGAAGCAACTGTGCCTGTAACTCAGGATCGTCAAATCTTAGGACCGTCATTGTTGAATTTTGATGGTCGTGGAGCGGAATTCTTACCTGATCTGGCGAAGCGGATGGATAATGAACGTCTGTACCGGATTAACGGAAATGCAGTTGGTAATCATTATAGTCTCACCAAATTGATGTGGATTAAACAAAACCAGCCAGATCTATACCATAAGGCGTATAAATTCTTACATTGGTCAGGTTTTGTATGTTACATGCTTGGCGGCGAACCTGCCGTAGATTATTCTCTGGCGAATCGCACCCTCCTTTTTGATGTCGATAAAGAAGATTGGTCAGATGAGTTATTTGATTGGTCGGGGCTGGACCATGAAAAATTGCCTCGAACGGCTCCGTCTGGTACAGTAATCGGGAAGTTAAACCCTCATCTGGCGGATGATCTGGGATTGGCAGGCGATATAGCCATTGTTACTGGTTCCCATGACCAGTGTGCCAATGGAGTCGGGGCTGGTGTCGTGTCTGAAGGACAGGCAATGTTCGGGATGGGTACGTATTTTACAGCCATGCCAGTTTTTAGCAAGCGCCAGCCGCCGGAGAAGATGCTCCAATACGGTGTGAATACGGAGCATCATGCCGCGCCGGGACTTTATGTAAGCTTTCTATATAACCACGGCGGTTCGATGTTTAAATGGTATCGGGATACATTTGCCGGGTTGGAGCGCCAACTTGCCCAGGAAAGCGGCAAGAGTATTTATGCTGACTTGCTTGCTGAGATGCCGCCTGGTCCGAGTAAGGTCATGGTTTTACCTCATTTTGAGCAAACCGGTCCGCCGCATTTCATTGCCGATTCGGCTGGTATGATTGCGGGAGTTAAGTTAGGCACTTCGCGGGCTGAAATCCTGAAAGCGATCTTAGAGAGTGTCCTATTCTATATCCGAGAACTGCTTGAGCCTTTACCGTCGGTGGGGATTGATATCCAGAGTTTCCGAGCAGTTGGGGGAGGCAGTCGTTCAGATGCCTGGCCTCAAATCAGTGCTGACATTCTTGGCAAACCGTTTGTACGACCTGCGACCACGGAAGCAGGATGTCTGGGAGCTGCCATCATGGCAGGAACGGCTATAGGCGTATTTTCATCGATGCAGGAGGCAGCCCAAGGAATGGTCAAGCTTGACAAGACTTATGAACCAAACCTGGCAATGCACAGGCAGTATGATGGTCGCTTTGACCTCTATAAACGAATATATCCTCTGATGGCGGATTATTTACGAGAAGTATCGAAATAGAAAACAGGGCTGTCTTTATTAAGGCAGCCCCGTTTTTGTTTTTCTGGTTTATTTATAATCCTTTATTGCCAGGATTAAAATATATTCATATTTCATTATAAACCAAAATCTTGTGGATTTATATGATTCTATAGTAGAATCATCATAGTGGAGAATAGTTCGAATCCTGCGTTTTTCGCGGTTGTTTTTAATTGTAATTCGGAGAATTTGAGTACTTGAATCAAGATATATTTGGTATACTTGTTGATCTTGCCAAATCAGGCGAAAAGATGACTTTTTATAATACCTATAAAAGCATGCCAGTCTGTTTTGAAGCCGAGATTATTAAAATCAGCCACGGAACAGTATCTTTCAAGGTGCATAAATATCAGGCATTATGCATTAAAAAAAGTGGTTTTACAATTATTCGTCATCCTTTTCTGCCCAAAGCAATTCTTGCAAAGGTAGTTAATATTGACTTTACGCAGATGATCGTTGGGTTATATGATTTTCAGTACCTGACGTCACCGGCGGGAAACCGGCAGAGTGTTCGCGTTGAACCTGAAAAACCTTTTGGAGTCTTTCTTAA
This sequence comes from Chloroflexota bacterium, assembly GCA_037142095.1. GTDB lineage: Bacteria > Chloroflexota > Anaerolineae > Anaerolineales > DRKV01 > JBAXBF01. The sequence continues at coordinate 1,602 of JBAXBF010000295.1, read as the reverse complement.
AAATGGAAATGCAGCCAATGCCTTTGCACTCGATATATCCGAATCTGGGCTCGGGGTTTCTATTAAAAAGCAATTATATTTACCGGCAGCATTTGGACAGGATAAATTAATTGTCATGGAATTTCGATATCCAAATATGCCTCGTTTGGTAACGAAGATGAAAGGTATTGTTACCAACGTCGTTGATGATTATTCAGAAGACAATCTTCGTTTGGGGATTCACATGTACCCAGATAAGGAATCCCAACAGATGATTGCGGATTATGTAAAAAAAAGACAGGCTGAAATTCTAGATGAGTTAGAATCATTTAATCGCCTGGTGCAAATGAAGACAAGCCCTTAAGTTGATTAGGATACTGTCTTTTGTTGCACATGAATCGAGTAAGTAAATGGAGGAACACGATATGGGTTGGATGGAAATTGTTACGGATACAAATGTCATAGCAAAGGATATTTCCAATTACAACCAATTAATTCGCCTGCAAGAAGAAGGTGCACCTTTTAAGGATATGCAGCCTTTGTTGAGCGCATTGATGGATGCGATAGTGCGTTTTAAGAGTGCCTATGATGAGATTCAGGGGCGGAAAGATTTGCCGCTTCGTATTGTAACTGGCGCGTTAATCTTATTGGACATGCGTTTGCAAGAGTCACAGATTACTGCAGAGATATTTTCTGGTGAAGAGGAACAGGCTTTTGTTTCATCCACTGTACAACAGATCAGCGGGCAGGGAACTCGTCTGATTAGCCAGTTGAGTGCTTCTGAACAAGAAGAGGTGCGTGAGATGGTTCTTAATGCCAGGAGATTGGCAGATTATACCTTTTATGTTGAAAATCATAAAGGTGGGATCGCTATAAAACAGGCAGTGGCTGTAGTTGAGAAACTCATGTGGCGTAATTCTATCACCGGCATCTTAGTGCTTTGGGGGGGATTTGTTCTGCTTTTGATTGTTTTAGCGATCTTTCCTGTTGTAATGCTAGGAACAGATATCCTGGGAAGTGGAATGAAAATTCAGGGGATCATCGGCATTGTCTTATTGTTTTTAATTGGTATGGTCGGATTTGTCGTACTGACCCGCTATCAGAAGGCAAAACCTTATAAAGAAGCGATGAGTGTTATTGAAGAATTTGGGGATAAGATTGATCTTGAACGTTTTGATAAAGTAGATGATGAAACCAATGGCAATCGAAATCGGGCTGTGGGGTATCAATATAGCGCCCAGACGGTGGTTGAAAAATTCTTCGCTGGTCTGCCGATATCAGCACTTAGAACTACAGCGGCGGGTATGCCTGCACGCCCGCAAGAGGAAAAAGCGGATGTATTTTCAAATGCTTCGCATGATTTACCCGTTTCAGACTATGGGTCACAATCTTTTATCCCCGTAGACATTCCTAAAGTGTCTCTTCCCGCGGCTAAACCTTCACCAAGTCAACCCCTTCAACCGGTGCGTTTTTGCGGAGAATGTGGGGCAAAGATTCCGGATGGAGCGGTTTTTTGTGCAAATTGTGGAAACCGTGTGCGGTCTTGATTCCACGAACTAAGAGGAAAATATGTTATGTCCACATTGTGGTCAGGAGCATCCTGACGCATCCAGTTTTTGTACA
>JBAXBF010000294.1:0-4338 GCA_037142095.1 Chloroflexota bacterium | reverse complement strand
CCCGCCGCTGGCGAAGTGCGCCCCTTTGTAATTATCGCTTCCGACCAACCCAACTCTGCCGACCCGGCGGAGAACTGGGCATTCGGTGGAGCCGCCTACCTGCCCAATGTCTATGAGACATTGTTCCGCTTTGTAGGTGAATCATCCCCCAAGATGGAAGCCTCCCTGGCAGCCGAAATCCCGACGTTGGAGAATGGCGGCATCTCTAAAGATGGCTTGACCTATACGATTAAACTGAACAAGGATGCCAAATTCCACGACGGTTCAGCGGTCAACGCCGATGCCGTTATCTATACTTTCGAACGCATGAAAGCCCTCAAGCTCGGTCCGGACGGCATCAGTGCCAACTCGATCGACAAGCTGGAGAAGGTGGACGAGACCACGGTTAAATTCACCCTCGTCAAACCTTTCTCGGATTTCCTGAACGCCTTAAGCAGCGTTTGGGGAGCCTATATCGTCAACCCGGCAGTCGCCAAGGCCAACGAAGCCAAGAAGGACGACGGCAGCAGCGATTTGGGCAATGCGTACCTCAAAGAACATGACGCCGGTTCAGGACCCTATGTCTTAACCAGTGTCGATGCCGCTAACAATACCATCACCCTGGATCGCTACAAAGACTATTGGGGTGGTTGGAAAAATGCGAAGCCTGTCGAGAAAGCCATCATTCGCTGGCTGGCAGAAGCCGCCAACGGGCGCGCCCTGATCGAGAAAGGTGAAGCAGATGTAGCTGTCAATCTTCCCGCGACCGACTTCGCCGCATTAGAAAAGGCAAGCGGTATGGTGGCAAAGAAATACCCATCGATCATGCAGTTCCATATTGCTTTCAACAGCGCATCCAAACCGCTGGATAATCCCAAGGTACGCCAGGCATTGATGTACACGTTCAACAGCGACCAGATCATCTCCGATATCTTCCTGGGCAACCTGGTAAAGATGCAGTCAGCGGTCGGTCCCGGTTACCCGGATGTGTACCCCGCCAAGACTCAATACACCTACGACCTGGAGAAGGCAAAAGCCTTATTGAAGGAAGCCGGTCTCGAGAAAGGTTTTGAACTGAAGATCAATTATTTCGGAGCCGTACCCAACGATCAGGCAATGCTGGAAACCTGGCAGGCAGATCTGGCACAGGTCGGCGTAACCCTCAAGATTGAGCAAATCGACCCAGCCGTATTCGACAAGGGTTGGTTCAAGTGTAACGCAGATAAGACCCCCAACCTAGGTCAGGCTGCGGCACTGGGCGTCGGCGGCGATTATCCTTCTGCCTGGGAAGTGATGGCACAGGTTTATTCCGTGCCGCGTCTGGGCGGTGAGAAATGCGCCGTTACCTACGTCGATGATGCCAAACTCAACGAGCAGTTTGCCAAGCTCACCAATACAACCGATCCCGCGGAACGCAAGACTTTGTTCCAGGGCATCTATGACCAACTTGCAGAACTTGCGGGAGCCATCCCGGTTGGTCAGGGTATGGACCTGGTAGTGATGCGCGACGCCGTTCAAGGATACGAGTACTCCTTCTCACGCGGCGGTAACTATATCCCGTTGGAGAAAATTTCTCTCAAGTAAAGTTTTTTCATGTCATGCGGCGGGTTCAAACCCGCCGCATGCTTTATCGAATGCTAATCTTGTAAAAGAAGATGCGTACCACATTCATCCTCCGCCGCCTGTTCAGTATGTTGCTGGTCTGGTTTGGGGTAACTCTCCTGACCTTCTTCATCGCCAACGTCGTACCGCGTGACCCGGTTGCCCTGCGCCTGGGACCCAGAGCCAGCGATGAAGCCATCCAGAAATGGCGGCATGAATACGGGCTTGATCAGCCTCTGCCGCAGCAGTATCTGCGCTTTATGACCCATCTTTTTCAGGGAGACCTGGGGGTTTCGATCTGGTCGGGGCGCCCGATCACGCGTGACTTGGCAGATTACATCCCGGCTACCCTGGAATTATCTTTCATCACTTTATTTCTAACCATCTTGATTGGCATCCCGCTGGGTGTCACGGCTGCCAGTTTCCCTGGCAGTTTTCTGGATCGAGCCATCGAATTTTTTGCCAGCCTCGGATTGGCGCTGCCCCTCTTCTGGGTGGGGTTGTTATTGCAATTATGGTTCTACCGCAACCTAGGTTTCTTACCGCTTGACAGCCGTATAGATCTTGCCCTCGGCGCACCGCACCATATCACGGGCTTTTTCCTAATCGACAGCCTTCTGCATGGAGATATGCCGCGCCTGCTGAATAGCTTTCAGCATCTTATCCTGCCGGTGGTTACGCTGTGTTTGCCGTCGGTCGGGGCTTTGGCGCGCATGACCCGCGCCAGTGTGATCGAAACCTATGAACAGGATTATGTGCGTGCGGCGCGTGCCAAGGGAATTTCACAGGGACGCCTGATGGTACACCATGTCCTGCGCAACGCCCTCCTGCCGGTCGTCACGGTGGCTGGGAATTTGTTCAATGCCCTCCTGGCGGGTGTGTTCGTGGTCGAAGCCATCTTCAACTGGAATGGGCTGGGCTGGTATGCGACGCGTGTCATTCTGGCTTCGGATTACGGTGCCATTGTCAGTATTACCCTGGTGATCGCCGTGTTATGTACTCTGGTTAATCTGGTAGTGGATATCCTCTATCAAGTGCTCGATCCGAGGATTCAACTGGCTTAAGCGCGGAATTGTAATCTTCCCCGATATCTTCTATAATGATATTGTAGATAACATCTCTGGAAAAATGATCTGCAGATGACACTGGATATTTTCTTCTCTGTGAAAATCTGGGTCGATCTGTGGATGGGATGTTCCCTATTAAGGAGGTAGCAAGATGAAAGTCAAATGGTCTTGTTGGTCATCCTTGCTGATTTTGCTGCTGGCAGCCTGCGGGTATAGAAATGCGGCTCCTTCCCAACCCAGTCCAGTTATACCTGATCAACTACCGCAGAAACCTGCTCAAACTCAGCCTACCGCCGTCTCTGGCGATAGCACTCGCAGCGTGACCTCTGGCGGCATACTGCGCATCTACCGTGTGCATATCCCGCCTTCTTATAATCCCAGCCGCCCTATGCCCTTGGTGATCATCTTACATGGTTATAACCTGCAAGCAGAGGATATGGTGCGCATCACTGGATTTGACGCTCAAGCGGATAGCGTTGGTTTTGTTACCGCCTATCCCCAGGGCAGCGGTACGAAACCTGCCTGGAATGGCGGTAATTGTTGCGGCGAAGCCCAGATAAAAAAAGTAGATGATGTCGAATTCATTCGCCAGATGCTGGCATCCATCGCGCAGACCACTCATATTGAAAACCGGCGCATCTACGCCACCGGCTTTTCAAACGGCGCCATCCTGGCTTACCGCCTGGCGTGTGACCTGGCGGATCAAATCGCAGCCGTCGCGCCGGTCTCGGCAGCCCAGGAAATGCCGGATTGTCGTCCAAGCCGGGCGGTCTCCGTCATCCATTTTCACGGTACACAGGATAAACTTAATCCATATAATGGAAGCGCACGTTTCACCTCTGTCAAGGATTCGATCCAGTTCTGGGTGCAACGCAACGCATGTCCGCCGCAGCCGCAGACCACCCGTTCCGGCAGCATCGTGCACGACTCTTATACTCCCTGCGCGCAGAATACAGCCGTCGATTTATATACGATTGAAAACGGCGAACACGCCTGGCCCGGCGGAGAGAGCGTAACAGCGGAAATCGGCAAGCCAACCAAGGAGATTTCTGCCACCCGCATCATTTGGGATTTTTTCGTCGCTCATCCCATGCCTTGAGATTCTCTATCCCTGATGAACAACCTTCCCGCCCACCAGAGTCATGTACATGGGCGCCATCTTAAAGAGTTCCTCGATCGAGGCTTTGGTAGGATCCTGGCTCCAGACCGCGATATCTGCGAACTTACCGACTTCGAGAGACCCTTTAACCGTCTCATCATGGTCAGCATATGCCGCCCCGATCGTATGGGCACGCAGGGCTTCTTCAAACTTCAAAGTTTGATCGGCTCCGATGACTTTTTTGCTATAGGTGATGCGGCTCATCGCTCCGGCGATGGTGGCTTGGGGTGTGTACCAGGGCATGCTGGGCGCGTCCGAGCCAATCGTCAGATGTACCGATTCCAGCCACTCGCGCATTACCATGATGCGATCGATGCTCTTGCTGAATAAGCGTTCGTAGCCATCTCCAAACAGGAAAATGAACTGCGGGTTGGCGCTCATCACCACGCCCAGATCTTTCATGCGCCGGGTCGCCTGTGGTGTTGTCAGAATAGCATGTTCAATGCGGTGGCGTGGGTCGGGGCGCGGGTTGGCGTTCTGGGCTTCTTCGAAGGCGTCCAGGGTCAAATCGACGGCGGCATCCCCGATGCA
>JBAXBF010000293.1:0-4343 GCA_037142095.1 Chloroflexota bacterium | reverse complement strand
TATAGAATGACCACCCAGTCAACAGGCAGGGTAAAACGCCATCCAGACTGCCTTCCTATGGCAACACTTAATAAATAGACAGCTTCAATCCATAGGGGCAATAATGCAATCCAACGCTGTCGTTTCCAACTGCCGCCAATACCTAACGCAATCACAGCCAGATTAATTAGCAGGGGTATAACAGAGCTCGAAGACAACGTGTTATCTTTGACACGCCAATAAGGCAAATCTCCGATATAAGTCTTTAGTGAACAACAATCCTCCCAAACTTTATCGAATTGAGTCTTCCATCGCGAAAATGATTTACTATCGAACGCATAAGAAAACCAGGGAGAATCAGGCAAAATAAGGAGTGACTCGATCTGGTTATGTAGATAATGTCCGGCGACAAAACGAATCACGACGTCAGGATACTGGCGGATAAATTCACCGACGACCTTCTGAATTCGAGTGTTGTAATCCGCCAAGGTTTCACCAGGCTGCTTCGGCAACCTATCCAGATCAACATTTTCCTCATTTGGATTAAGACGATAGACCGAAGTCATGTATGCTGTCTGCCAGGGATCATTGAGAATAGGAACGCCTGTTTCACGCCAGGTAATATACAACCACCCAGATACGCTCAATCCCAAACCAACCAATACCAAAATGACCGCAAACAAAGGTCTTTTGGTGTGTTGTCGCCAGGGAAGCTGGATTGTTCCCAGCACAACCAATAAGAGGATGGCAGGAATCAACACCATAACCTGTGGGCGAATCAGCAAAAGCATCCCCAATAACCCACCTGTAAGTATTGCTAAAGACGCAGAGAGTGTCCTTCTTTTGTCGAAGCGACAATTCACTGATTTCTCATTTTTATTACGCAGCCAGATAACAAGAACGAGAGTCAAACCAGCAATAATTACCGCGCTGGATAAATCGCTCAGCATCAGTTTTGCATGCGAAACCCCAATAAATCCTGAGAGATTAATCGCATTGGCTTCGCGCAAGGAAACCAGGACAGCAGCCACACTACCCGCCATGCGGTGATGCAGAAAACACCCAAGCGCGTAGATGAGGACCGGTAAGAGAGATAAAATCCAAACTTGTATTCCAACCACGCTCTCATAATTGAAGCCTGCCAGGTGATGTAAAATTGCAAGGAGGAAAGCGTACATCGGTTTAAGGGCTAACCCGCCAAAACCCTCACCAATAAGCAGTCTGTGGGCAGTCATATCATACGCGCTGGCATCCGAAAAAGGAGCAAAATCAAAATTGGGTGGAACGGGACGTAGTGCGAAAAAGTCTGGCTTCAATGGTTGAGATGACCACAGCCAGGCTGTTCCAACCCAGAGAAGTACCATAATCAAAATGTCGAAGAAGATGGTCCGCGGGCGCCAAATCAGCCCCAACGCCAACACCCCCATACCAATCAACCATGCCAACCATACCTGGATAGGGAGAATAGGCACACCCGGTGCATGCCACCCGATCGTATCCGGTTTAATGCCCCAGCCTGTCAATATCACCACACCCCAAAATACTAGAAAGATGGCAAAGACAATCAGGCTGGCACGCACGTTGGCAGACTGCGTGCCAGAGGAGTAAAACGAACCATATCGTAAGATTGGCAATATGATCAGCGTTTGTAACCCCAGCAGTACACTCCAGAGTAAGAGAGGAGCTAACCGGGCAAAATAATTCCACAGAGCAGTATCTTCAAGACGGGTTACCAAGTGGTAGAGTTGGCTACCCACTAAAACAACCAAAAATGAGAAGATAACGAGAGTCCAGTAAATCAACCCGCGCTTGATTGTTTGAGTCAACATAATCCCTTGGTTCAAGCGTTCGCTGCGTATCGCATACCAGAGAAAGAATGCCAATAACAAGGTTATGAGAAGTACACCACCGATTAACGCCAGGCGAAGCGGTGAGAAGCCGAATACTCCGCCCTGTTTACTATCGGCAGGTATGATCAAAAGAGCAATAGATACACCTATTCCTTCCAGAATGGTGAGGAGTAACCATGATTGAAGGATTTTCTTGATTACCATGATTATAAGATTACTGTGATTGAAGAATTTGCGACCATGATTGAAGGATTAGTTTGTTTGCTATGATTGACCAGGCAGAGGTAATAAGATCACTGACAAGATCAGTGGATTACATCAAAGTAGAGAATAATTGTTCGTATTTTTCACACATCGCATCCAGTGTAAACGTTGTTTCGATCCGATTTTTCCCATTCTGTGCCAAGCGAGAGCGCAAAAAACCATCCGATAAGAGTTGGATGATAGATTCAGCCAGAGCAGGAGCATCTGCCGGAGGAACAAGTAACCCTGTTTCTCCTTGAGTCACGATTCCTTCCATTGCTCCCAGGTCTGAGGCGATAGAAGGCACTCCTAATCCCATCGCTTCCAACAGAGCATTGGGCATCCCTTCTGAAATCGATGGTAAGACGAAAATATCGGTTGCTGCCAGTAAATCAGAAACATCAGTGCGCGTACCGGTGAAACGGACAGACGGAGCAATTCCCAATTGCTGAACAGTTTCTTCCAAAACTGGACGCACCTCTCCATCTCCCACTAAAACAGTAATTGCCGCTGGGAATTTTTCCAGAACGTGTGGTATTGAGCGGATCAGGGTAATATGCCCTTTTTGATCCGTTAAACGACCAATAGATAGGATTAAATTCGCATCTTGGGCGATACCCAATTCATGGCGAATCCGTACTCGGCTATCCTGTGATGGAGAAGCTATTTCAACGCCATTCGGAATAATGACGATCTTTTCAGTACGGACACCTTCAATCTCCAGCGCCTGTTGGCATACATGGGCAGAATTGGTAACCAGGCAGGATGTCAACCTAGAATTGACCAGAACACCATGCAGACGTTCCATCCACAGCGGAATGCCATCAATCCTCCCGCGATTGGAAGCAATTCGCACTGGCACTTTCGCCAACCAAGCCGCCGGGATTCCAATTAGATTGCTGTGCTGCGTAAAAGTCATCACGCCATCAAAACGATGACTCCAATACAAACGTAAGAACCGGAAAAGCCCCAATGGCAAACGAAGAAAATTGCTCCAGATCGCTCCTTTACGCCAGGCATGCAGATCAACCAACTCGAAGGATTCAGCAGCCTGCCAACTTGGGAAAAGCCCATCCTTGTCATACAAAAATGCTGCCGTAACTGTATACCCGCGTCGCTGAAACCATCTGGCAAGATTGAGCAGAGAACGCTGTGCCCCGCCCACCGTCATCTGGGTGCCAAAAAATAAGACTTTCAAATCACCGGAAATCCTATTCATAACACGAGCGGGCTTTCACGGACTTCATCTACATAAGTTCGATGCCATAATTCGAGATTTAGTAGAATCCAGAGACGAGTACCATGATCAATTTGTCCGGCTTCATGCTCTCGAATAAGCCGTTCCACCTGGGTAGGTTGGAAATAACCACGCCCTAATGCCTGCGATGAAAGAAGAGTTTCATGGGTCAAGGAACGCAGCTCTCCCCGAAACCACTCGCTGATTGGCACTGAAAAACCATGTTTACGCCGGTAAAGAATATCCTTGGGCAAAATACGCTCTAATGTCTTCTTGAGAATATACTTGGTTGTAAAACCGCGTGTGACGGAACCATTCAACTTCATCGACGGAGGCAAGCTGGCTGCGAACTCCACAACCTTATGGTCAAGAAGGGGGGCTCGCGATTCCAGGGCATTCGCCATGCTGGCAATATCAACTTTCACCAGAATATCATCCGGCAGATAATTCAGCAAATCTAAGAACTGCCAGCGTTCCAAGGGGTCGGTACCCTGAAACATCTGTAGCTCATCTTCTAATGCATCTACCACGCCGTTGCGATTAATCCCCGACAATACCCCTGGTTGCCAGAAATTAGAAGCTAATTCTGGCGTAAATACGGATGTTCGGTAAGTGTAAGCCTGTGCAGGGAGTAACTCCGCCCGCCGCATGATGATCTGCATTTGGTGAGCAAGATTTCCCATGCCCGGGATGTGAGCCATTCCATGCAAGATACCAGGCATTATCTTTTGCCGTGCAGCCTGCGGTAAACGTTGATATGCCTCCAGGAAGCGAGCAACTCGATAATAGTCGTATCCTGCAAAATTCTCGTCTCCGGCATCTCCGCTCAACGCCACCGTTACATACTGGCGCGTCAGTTTAGAGACATAATAGGTAGGAATAGCCGACGAATCGGCAAAGGGTTCGCTGTAGTGCCAGACCAAATCAGGCAATACCTCCAACCCGCTCGGATGCACAGTAAAATCATGGTGATCCGTCCCAAATAATCCGGCAACCTTGCGAGCATATTGCGATTCATCATAACCGGCTTCTTT
>JBAXBF010000292.1:0-4344 GCA_037142095.1 Chloroflexota bacterium | reverse complement strand
TATTTTATCTATCTTTTGCCTCTTTTTTTGTCTGAATATTAGGATCCACTATACTCAATCATCTTCTTGGTCGTGAGCTCTTTCAGACAAATTTGGTGCGTGAAAAGGATGGGAGAGGAAGACATACGACAGTATCCCGACAATTGACAGTTCTTGATACAGGGGCGCTCTTAGTGGATACGCCGGGCATGAGGGAGTTGGGTATGATTGGCGTTGATTCCGGGATAGAGGATAGCTTCTCTGATATTTATGAACTTTCCAAGGAATGTCAGTTCAACAATTGTACGCACACCATGGAGACTGGCTGCGCCATTCAGATGGCATTGCAAAGTAAAGAATTGAGTGAACAACGCTACCAGAATTACATGAAGTTGATGGAGGAATCTACATACCATCAAATGTCCTATGTCGAGAGGCGGAATAAAGACAGGCAGTTTGGGCGAATGATCAAGACAGCCATGAAAGAGATTAAGAAGAAGTAGGGTTCTATCTGGAATGTACAGGGCGAACAGCCCCCTTTTTAATCTCAGTTTCAAATTTACATAGTACAATAAAACGAGAGGAAAAAACTTATGCGCCAAGTATTGATTTATCCAGGTGAAGATGGACTTCCCGATACTGTCTTGATCGCTGTATGAATAAATTACCACAAATTTCAGGCAGGGAATGTGTTGATGCGTTTCTTGACTTGCTCAAATGACGTCTATTTAAGACCCTAAAGGTCTTCTTCCCGACCTTTAGGGTCTTGCCAAACAGATCATTTTTTTCTAAAACTTTATTTGATGGTATAATTTTTCCATATTTAGTATCCAATTTACTGTTCCAGGAATAATCGAGTGGTTAAATCTGCACTCGATGACGATCCTGAGGAGTAAGATCGCAAAGTCTCTTTCATCATGAGTGTAAGCGGATATTTCGCCTCCAAGGGGTGCAAGCATGGATAATCTCTTTTTCAGCCGTCCCATCCTTAACTCTCCATATAAATACCCGATGCGGCATTGGGAACTTGATGCGGATGGTCAACCCACGCAGCAGATCATCGAACGCCGGCGCAGTGCGGAGTTCATTACGCCAATTCCAAAACCCAGAAGGCGGAGACAAACCGGCGAACAACCTGCTACACAGGTGGAGATGGTGCTGGATGAGGGCAAAGGACTTTCAACCAGCGAGCAGCAGTATGACCCCACCGGTAATATCAATCTTGTCAGAAACTTCGTAGACCAATGGCGGATGATCCTCAATCCAAATGATTGGAAGGTGACGCCGGAGACCGCTCGGCTCTTACAGCATTGGCGCAGCTATCCGTTTGCCGATATCCGCCCTTTTTTCTGCCAGGTGGAAGCGGTGGAAACTCTGATCTGGCTGACAGAGGTCGCCCCCAAAGGGGGCAAACGCGAGAAGGAGCTTTTAGAGCGACTGGTGAACGCCAGCAATGCTGCCAACCCCGGTCTGGAGCGGATTGCGCTGAAGATGGCGACCGGTTCGGGCAAAACAACCGTGATGGCGATGATCATTGCCTGGCAGACGATTAATTCCCTGCGTTACCCGACGAGCAGCAAGTTCACGCGCGGCTTCCTGGTGTTGACGCCTGGCATCACCATCCGCGACCGGCTAAGCGTCTTACACCCCAACGATCCGTACAGTTATTACGCCAGCCGCGAGCTTGTGCCGAATGACCTACTGCCGGAACTCGGCAAGGCAAAAATTGTGATCACCAATTACCATGCCTTTAAATTGCGCGAACGCATCCCGCTCTCCAAGGGCGGGCGGTCTTTGCTGCAGGGGCGCGGCGAAGCGTTGAACACGCTGGAAACAGAGGGACAAATGTTACAGCGGGTGATGCCGGAATTGATGGGCATAAAAAACGTGATGGCGATCAACGATGAAGGGCATCACTGTTACCGTGAAAGACCAGAAAAATCGGATGGAGAAGAATTAACCAGTGATGACCGCCAAGAAGCCGAGGCAAACAATGAAGCCGCCCGTTTATGGATCAGCGGACTCGAGATTGTCAGTAAGAAACTTGGTTTGACACAGTTGGTTGACCTATCGGCGACACCCTTCTTTCTGAAAGGGTCGGGCTATGCCGAAGGGACGATTTTCCCCTGGACGATGAGCGATTTCTCCCTGATGGATGCCATCGAATGCGGGATTGTTAAATTGCCGCGCGTGCCGGTAGCAGACAATATCCCTGGCGGGGATATGCCCAAGTTCCGCAATCTCTGGGAACATGTGGGTAAAAAGATGCCCAAAAAAGGACGCGGAAAATCCAAAGACCTGGATCCGCTCAGTTTGCCGGTGGAACTACAAACCGCGCTGGATGCGTTATACGGTCATTATGAAAAAACTTTCAATCTCTGGCAGCAGGCAAACATCCGTACACCGCCTTGTTTTATCATTGTTTGCCAGAACACCGCCATCTCGAAGCTGGTTTATGACTTTATTTCCGGCTTTCAGCAGGAAAATGAGGATGGTTCTTCCAAACTGGTAGCGGGTCGCCTGGAATTATTCCGCAATTATGATGAATATGGCAATCCGCTGGCGCGTCCCAACACCCTATTGATCGACAGCGAGCAATTGGAGTCGGGCGAAGCGCTTGACCCCAACTTCCGCCAGATGGCAAGGGACGAAATCGAGCGTTTCCGGCGCGAAATCCTGCAGCGCACCGGCGATCAACGCCAGGCGGATTCCGTCACGGACCAGGATTTGCTACGCGAAGCGATGAACACGGTCGGGAAACTTGACCGTCTGGGGGGATCGATCCGCTGTGTGGTTTCGGTCTCAATGCTGACCGAGGGATGGGACGCTAACACCGTTACCCATATCCTGGGCATCCGCGCTTTTGGCACGCAGTTGTTGTGCGAGCAGGTGGTCGGGCGCGCCTTGCGCCGCCAATCCTACGAGTTGAACGAGGAAAACCTGTTTGATGTCGAGTATGCTGACATCCTCGGCATCCCCTTTGACTTCACCGCCAGACCGATCATCTCCCCACCGCAGCCGCCGCGGGAGAGCGTGCACGTGCATGCCGTGCGTCCGGAACGGGACGCGCTCGAAATCTGCTTCCCGCACGTGCAGGGCTATCGCGTGGAAATATCGAACGAACGACTGGAAGCAGTCTTCAACCAGGATTCAACCCTGCTCTTAACCCCTGAATTGGTAGGACCTTCCGTCACCCAGAATGCCGGCATCATCGGCGAAGATGTCGATTTGAGCTTGAAACACCTCAAAGATGCACGCCAATCGACCCTCTTGTTCCATCTTACCAAGCGGCTGCTGTACACCCACTACCGTGACCCGGATAGCGACCCGGAACTCCATTTATTCGGGCAACTCAAGCGCATCACCAAGCAATGGCTGGACAGCTATCTGGTGTGCAAGGGCGGGACGTATCCGGCGCAGTTGATCTACCAGGAACTGGCGGATATGGCTTGCTCGCGCATCCACACCGCCATCACGCGCCGTTTTGAAGGCGAAAAACCCATCAGGGCTGTGCTCGACCCGTATAACCCGATTGGTTCCAGCCTGCACGTCAACTTCTACACATCCAAAGCCAGCCGCTGGCAGACCGACTCGCGCAAGTGCCACGTGAACTGGGTGGTGCTGGACAGCGACTGGGAAGCGGAATTTTGCCGGGTAGCGGAAGCCCATCCGCGCGTGCGGGCATATATTAAAAACCAGGGGCTCGGGCTGGAAGTGCCTTACCTTTACGGTTCCATCATGAGGAAATACATTCCTGATTTTATTGTCCAGGTGGACGATGGGCATCCCGATCCATTGAACCTGGTAGTGGAGATCAAGGGTTACCGCGGTGAAGACGCCAAGGAAAAGAAAGCCACCATGGAAACCTACTGGGTTCCGGGTGTGAACCACCTGGGCACGCATGGACGCTGGGCTTTCCTGGAACTCACAGATGTCTATCTGATTCAGGAGCAGTTTGCATCCAAGGTTACGGAAGAGCTGGACATGTTTACACGGAGATAGCACAGAGATACACAGAGAGCATATAAAAAAACTCAGTGTTTCTCTGTGAAACCTCTGTGAAACTCTGTGATATAAAAAATATTTCACAGAGAGCCACTGAGATAAGAACACAGAGAGCCACAGAGAAATCCTTAAAACTCTGTGTTCCTCTGTGAAACCTCAGTGAATCTTTGTGATATAAAAAAATATTTCACAGAGTGACACTGAGATAAGAACACAGAGTGTCACAGAGAAATCCTTAAAACTCTGTGTTCCTCTGTGAAACCTCAGTGAATCTTTGTGATATAAAAAAATATTTCACAGAGTGACACTGAGATAAGAACACAGAGTGTCACAAAGAAATTCTTAAATCTCTGTGTTCCT
>JBAXBF010000291.1:0-4357 GCA_037142095.1 Chloroflexota bacterium | reverse complement strand
CTTTCCGGTAATTAGACGCTCAGTACCGTGCTAAGATAAAATCCAACCGCTGGTTAAAATACGCGGATGGCAATTTCGGCTGGAGCAGCCAATAAATCTTCCAATTCTGGATCGAGTTTGACCAGGGTCAAAGAGAAGCCAGCCATCTCCAGAGAAGTGCAGTATTCGCCTACGTAATTGCGCTTAATCTTCATCCCGCGCTTTACAATCTGTTCATGAACATAGCCGTAGAGCAGGTACAATTCAGAGATTGGCGTTCCGCCCATACCATTGACCATCACCGCCACTTCATCTCCAGACTTGTACGGCAGATCACTGGCTACTGCTTCTAGCAACTCATCGACAATCTCATTGGCGGGTGCCATCTTGATCCGCTTGCGTCCTGGTTCGCCGTGGATGCCAATTCCCATCTCCATTTCATCTTCAGGCAGGGTGAAAATCGGTGTGCCTTTAGCTGGAGGCGTGCAACCGGTTAACGCCATACCCATCGTGCGCGTTACTGAAACCACACGATTGCCCAGCGCTTCCAGTTCTTCCAGGCTGCGGCCGCGCTCTCCTGCTGCACCGACTGCCTTCATGACAAAGAAGTTGCCCGCCACACCACGTCGACCGACTGTCCAGGTGGAATCTTTGACAGCTACATCATCGTTAATAGTAACCGTTCGCACTTTAATACCGTCAGCTTCAGCCATCTCACGCCCAGTTTCGAAGGACATGGTGTCGCCGGTATAATTGTTCAATAAGTGCAGAACTCCCTTTTTCGAGGCAACCAGTTTGGTCGTCTGATAAACATAATCTGCAGGAGGGGCTGCGAATACATTGCCTGGGCAGGCGGCGTCCAACATACCTTTCCCGACAGCCATCACATGGGCAGGTTCATGACCGGAGCCGGAACCCTGCATGATGGAAACTTTATCTTGAATCGGGATATCAACCCGCATGATCAAGTTATAAGCGGGGACATATTTTAATGTCTTAGGATTGGCGAGAGCAATCCCTTTGAGCATCTCAGGAACAAAATCCTTTGGGTCATTGACAAATTTCTTCATACCGATCTCCTTTAAAAATTAACAATTATATGGTTATTCTTTCCATGCCTTGGCGACTGCCTCAAATAAGACAGCCATCGCAACGGCACCGGCGTCTAATGTACCAATACTGCGTTCCCCTGTGTAAGCCGCCCGACCTTTCTTGGCAATCATCGGGCGAGTGGCTTCAGCACTTTCTCTGGCAACCACAGCCGCTTCATCCAGGGCTACAGCAGTATCTTTTCCTTCATTAAATGATTTTTCTAGTTGATCTACCGCTGGACTTAACGCGTCCAGCAATGTCTTATCTCCCAAATCCGTAGCACCGCGTTTTTTGATTCCCTCAATTGCAGCGCGGAATAGGAGAACGACATCAGAACGAGTGATTTCCTCCTTAGTTTCCAGAGACATCCCAGCCCTCAAAAAGGACGTGCCCCAGATCGAACCTGAAACACCACCGACGGAGCTTACGATCGCGGAAGAAACGTTCTTCAAGAAAGTTCCAGGCATGGTATGATCCATATTGTCCCATTCTTGCAGTACCTTTTCGAAGCCGCGGGCGATGGAATAGCCAAAATCACCATCTCCGACAACACCATCCAATTCACTGAAATATGCCTCATTTTCCAAAACAGACTTGGCTATCACTTGTACGACAAATTCTACATTTTTACTCATCAGCTTTTTCCTTGTAATTAACTTTGAAGACAGTCTTCCAAATCTCGCAAGGTAATGTATTCACCCGGTCGAGCTTTGCTGCGGTTTGCCACGACTTGCATTGGAGAACCCGGCTCTCCCAGATCACTCACAACCAGAAGCGCCTCGCTCATGTCCTCTTCCCATGTATAACTGCTCAGGGTTACCACGCAGCGAACACCGGCACGTATTGCCGCCAATAAACCGTTGCGCGAATCTTCAACAACCAGGCTGTCATCTGGTGAGATACCCAATTTTTCCAGCGCCAGTAAATAGATATCTGGAGCAGGTTTTTTCTTCGGGACAATATCGCCCGCCAAAACCAGGAAACCGGATGCCAAGTCTTTACCGACGACATATTCCAATACGCCCCGCACAGACTCTTCAGCCGATGTTGATGCCACAGCCAATGCCCAACCGGCATCTTTTGCTTCTTGAACCACCCTGCGTATTCCCGGACGCCCCGGCAGACGACCTTCGCGGATCATTTGTTTATAAGTTTGGGTTTTAAACTTATGCCAGTCAGCAACCATCTCTTTCTGAGACACAGGGTCGGTAGCCAACCCCACCTTCGCAACAAATTCGGGTGTAAGAAAGCTGGCCATGCGCTCTTTTCCCCCGGCAATTTTAAGTTTTATGCCATATTCTTCTTCTGACCAACAAACTGGCAATCCAAATTCCTGGAAAGTTTGATTGAACGCAGGCAAATGACCGTAACGCTCTGTATCAGCCAATACGCCATCACAATCAAAAATTAGGGCTTTCATTATGCTTTCCCCACCGAACCAAATATCTGCAGGTAGCCGGTTGTCATATCTTTGACTGCCTTATTGACATGCTTGAAGAGAGCCAGCGGATCCCATTTATTCTTGGCTTCCGTTTCGCGCAAGAAAGCCAGATTCGATTGCATGTAAATGATCTTCAAGGCAGTGGAGATGTTGACTTTGGAACAACCGCGCCCAATCAGGTCTTTGAATTGTTCGTCAGAGAGACCGGTTCCACCATGAAGCGCGATAGGAATAGGTTGGGCGTTGATGATATTGGTTACGCGCTGAAAATCTAACTTGGGGGTTTCTTTATATACCCCATGCGCGTTACCGATCGCCGGTGCAAAGCAATCGATTCCGGTTGCGCGGATAAAATCGAGGGAAGCTTCCAATGTTTTGCGATCTGATTCTTGATCGGATCCAATGCCGTCCTCTACTCCTTTGATACCTTCGATTTCACCCTCTACGCCGGCACCATAAGGCTTCGCTTCGGCGACGACTTCGATCGTCTGACGGCGGTTTTCTTCCAAGGGCATGGAGGAAGCATCAAATAACACAGATCCCCACCCTCTGGCAAGACAGGCGCTGATCATCGCACGATCCGGGCAGTGATCGAGATGCAGGCACACAGGAACCGTTATCTTGCGTGTCATCTCAACCCACATGGCATACAATACATCGACTCCAATCATCTTGACGGTTTTCACGGAAGTTTGCACAATAACCGGGGAGCGCGCCTCCTCAGCAGCTTGAAGCACCGCTTCCAGGGTAAGATCGTTCACAATATTGAACGCTCCAACACCATACCGCTGATTAAACGCGTCCTTCATAATCTCCCTGAAGGGAACTACAGGCATATAAAACTCCTTTCTGCCGAATCAACCGGCAATAAAAACCAGAATCTTGCAACTACGAATTTGATTGTACCTATTTTCCGGTCTGCGTTTAGCTAACATATAAAGTAGAACCTTTACATCTCGCTAACACGTCAATCCTTCATCTAAGTTTACAGAGAAACAAAAAGCGTTGGTTTTTTTCTTTCTATTTTCCTCCTTGTCTCGTCTTAATATCTCATCCGCGTTTTTTAATCCACAGGATTAAATCTGTTCTATCGATTGAGCACCACCGTCAGCGAATAACGGTCTCCCCGGTTATAACAATAGGTGAACTCGACAGGTGTTCCATCATCCAGATAAACAATCCGTTCTTTATAAAGAATTGGGACGCCTTCATCCACTTTTAATATCAGAGCGATATCCTCTTCCACCTCGCGCGCTTCCACCCGCTGGACAGCTCGTTTAACTTTATACCCGTAGGACTCATAGATGCTCCACAAATGGCGCGCTTCCAGATCTTCCAGTAAAAGCTGGGGAAATAATTTATATGGCACATATGCATCATGAACTGTAATGGGAACATTCTCGACATAGCGCAGCGTCTTTACCCGAACCACCAAATCACTTTCCGAGATCGAGAGCGAACGGGCGACTTTTAGTTTTGCCGGAAGAATATCTGCAATCAATACTTGGATACAGATATCAAGTCCATCTTCCTTGGCACTTTCGATAAAACTTTCAAGATGGGAATGATCCCGTTCAATGTGAGGGCGGGTAACAAAAGTGCCAACCCCATGCCGGCGGTACAGTAAACCTTCATCGATTAAATCGGAGATACCCTGTCGCACCGTCATCCGGCTGACACTAAACTGTAAAGCAAGTTCATCTTCGGAAGGGATCTTTTGTCCCGGCAATAAAATCCCATTCTCGATGTCATCTTGCAGAGACTTGCGAATTTGCACGTAAAGTGGAACACCATCAGGCCTGGCCGAAACAGCCATAATTTAATTTCTACCCTCAACAAACCAAA
>JBAXBF010000290.1:0-4369 GCA_037142095.1 Chloroflexota bacterium | reverse complement strand
GTCGAACTTTCTTCGAGCATGCGCCATACAAGCAAGCAACGTGATATCCTTGTCGTTTTGGCCCTGATCTAAACTGATACCAGAAAACGGAACAAAACGATGCCACCCTCAGGTAAAGGCTGATATTGTAAGACTTTTAGAAGGGTCACTAGTTTCAGTTCCAGGGACCCTTTCGATGTTTCATATTCAGATGTAAAGCGGAGCAAGAAAACCATGAAAGAAGCCTGTTTAAAGGGGTTAAGCCAATCGATAGTCGGATGTTTAAGGTGATTACCAAAAGAAAAGGCCGTCATTTCTGACAGCCTGGCCTTGTTTATCATCGACACTGGATATTTATTTGTGTTTCTCATATTTCTTCTGGAGTTCCATTCCCTGATGCTGGCGGTAACTGGGGCCACGGATCTCGATCTTTACAGCATGGTGAAAGATACGGTCCAGGATCGCGCGGGTTGAGACAGGATCACCCAGGTACTCGGCCCAGGCCTTTTCTTCGACATTGGTGGTAAAGATCAGCGGGCGATTCAGGTGGTAGCGTTCATCCACAACCTTGAACAGCAGATGGGCTTCTTTGGTGACCTGGAGTTCCAGCCGGTCATGACCCATTTCGTCAATGATCAGCAGATCAGGATTGACATATTTGCGAAGCCTTTTGAGCAGGTTCTTCTCAAACACCCCGCCCGTCAGATCACCGATCAGGGCAGCACAGGTGGTATATAACACCTTGTATCCCTTCTCACATGCAATTAAGCCCAGAGCCTGAGCAAGGTGCGATTTACCTACCCCGCAATCCCCGATTAGCAAGAGCGATTCCTGATGTTTCATAAACTCCATGGTCGAGAGATCCATCACCAGGGATTTGCGCAAGTTGGGCTGAAAGCTAAAGTCAAAGTCCGATAGCAGCTTGTATGGCCGGGGCAGGTGGCTTTCCTTAATGCGGTACCGGATGCCACATTCCTGCTTGAGAATGACTTCATCCCGTAAGACCATATCCAAAAAATCCAGTAAGCCCAGTTGCTTTTCATGGGCCCTTTTGATTAGTTCGGTGTGCTGCTGGGCGAGGTTCTTTAATCCCAGGTACTCGCTCATCTGGGCGATCGTTTCAGGTTTAGTCTTCATCGTCTGGTAATTGATCAAATAAGGTTTTAATGGCATCCCGGCCCTGGGCATGGGTCTTCAAAAAGCGTTCTATGGTTTTAATGTCATAGACCCCATGGTCCATGGCCCGGCTGACTGCCTTGAGGATATCCTCGGTAAAATAATGAACCTTCAGCGCCAACAAAGCGTTGAGGGCTGGAGCGGGATCCTTTTTTTGAAGGGTCAGCTTTTGGGCATACTGCTGCATAATCTCTCCCATGGCTGATAAGCGTTGTTTTACCTCCGCTAACTTGAGCACGCGTACGTGGGTATGGGTTGGTGGCAGGCCAATGTACCTTGCTGTGGCTCCCTTTTCGGCCATGGGATGAGCGATGAGTGGTTTAAAATCGTGGGAGTAAATGATCACCTGATCGCTGGTGACTCTCAGTGGACAACTCTTGAACAGGTAATCTCCCGGAACAAAATAGTAATATCCTTGGTAGTTGACACAGGATTCCTGGTTCACCACCCGGTAGACAATCAGCGAGGTGTCGTAATGGGCGGTAGGCAAAGGTATCAGGCAGGGGATTTCCTCAAGGAACATATCAATGGGCTTTCGACGGGTGGTACGGTGCACCCTTGCGTCGTTGACCTGGGTTAACCAGCTTGTTAACTGCTCTTTCAGATCATGCTTATCCCGGAAGCGACGGCCACCAATGAAGTTTGTTTCCAGGTAATAAAACGGACGTTCTATTTTTAAGTTCTCTGTAGGCTTTCCGGGATGAATCGTCAGGGGTCTGAAGCCATAATGCGAAGCAAAACCAAGGTAATGCCGGTTGAAAATGGGTTGGCCGCATTCCCAACGATCCACGCATACTTTTTGGTTATCACTCCTGATCTCACGGGCCACCCCGTCAAAATACATGAACGCATGGACCAGGCATTCAAACAAGCTCCGCTGGGTCTTATCTTCCACCACCTCGATCCACTGGCGGCGGCTGTAACCAAGGATGTAGCTGAAGAAAGTCACCTTATGCTCCCGACCTTCAGATGAGGTAAATTCGATCATGTACTCGCTCCAGTCATGGGCAGCCCTCTGTCCCGGGGCGGTCTCCACGCAGCGTATAACCTGCTTGCTTTTGGATGACCGTATCTTACTCACGTAAACTTCCACCATGGTGATCTTTCCGGGATAGCCCTTCTCAAGGATCTGTTCAAAAATTCTCTGCACGGTAATGTTCCCAAACTTCTGCAGCAATTCCTGGATATGCTCTTTAAACGGATCCAGTTTGGAGGGGTGGACCCTGGGCGATTTCAGGGGATTTACCCCCTCAGAGCGTCGGCGCTCATTCTCCGCCAGTATCCTGATCACCCGCTCACGGCCACAATGATATTCCCGAGCCAGGCGTCGGATGGACCAACCCTGGAGGCGATGGTAAATCACACTATTCTCAAAGGCTTCATCTTTCATACGATTGCAATGTTTTGTGAATGATATCGGTTAACCGGCTCATTGGAGCCACTAATTCATCCATGGGTGGCAGCACCATCGCTTTTTGCTCCGATGGAAGCCTGGCTGTATGTTCACTTTGCAACACCCCGCCCAGTATGTTCACCTGTAAGCGAAGCAGTTCCCTGGCCTTTAATAACCGGTTGCCGTGATCGGATAATCTGCTGTCATGGATCTTGTCACCCTGCAAGGCCCCCCGGATCACTTCACGACTGTGGTTGTAAATATATCCGGATTCCTGGGCGCTTTTGGCTTTCAGGAGTTTTTCCACCACGATGGCACACTCCCTGCTGGTCAGTCTCTCCCGCGTCACTACCTCCAGGGCCTGACCCTGATTGCCACGCGGCAATTTGACCAGCTCCCTGCCATGGCTCACCGTGATGCTTCCCATGCGCAAGGCATCCTGAACCTCGGGCCGTAGCTTCTCGATCAGGCTTAACCGGCGGCATACCCAGCTATGGCTTTGCCGCAGGACCCTGGCCACTTCCCTCTGGCTCATCCCATGATCATGAATCAAACTGCATACGATGAGTCCCTGTTCATACATGCTTAAACTGCTACTATGCCGGTTGTAATGAAGGATCATAGCCTTGGCCATGACCACATCCACCTCGAACACCAACGATTGTAACTCTTCCAGACCAATTTCCAGTGCAGCCCGGTAACGTTTGATCCCATCAATGATGTGATAGCCATCGTCGTTTTTTAGTAATATCAGTGGCTGAAGTTGTCCGGACAATCGCATCGACAACTCCATGCTTCTCACTGCTTCGGGCTGGATCAGCCGAAACTCGTTCGACCATTCCCTGATTTCTTCCGTTTTGACCATCATGGGTTCCATCTGATGCGATTTTTTGTCAAAGATATTCCATCGCCACCCCTGGGTCAATCGCGTCCGGATTTACAATAACCGTACAAACATAGGCTTAGCCTTTATAACTGATTTAATGTCAATCATTTTCGACATGAACGCGTCCGGATTTACAACCTTTTTGTAATCCACCGCGATCATCGCGTAAACAGTATCATTTTCAGGTTGTTGTGACATGAACGCGTCCGGATTTACAATCTTCGTTTCCCGGATCGTTTTACCCGCTTTTCGAGCATTGCGCGCCTGTTGTTTCTGCCGATTGTCTGCTACATACCCTGGATGAGATGCCCGGTAATCACGCTGGTACTGGGAACAGGCCAGAGGACTGCCCTGATCGGCCTGCTTTTTCTTCCGGTCATGGGCGTTCTGTAACTTTTGTGACCGATAGGTTGGATTGGTTTTGTATTTCTGCCTGTCAAAAAGCAGCTTGCGCGCTGATTGGCAGGCCTTTTCGCCACAATAATACTGATCGAGATGTTTAAGCTTTTTGTTCGATATAACTTTTCTTCCGCAATGCCGACATACCAAGGTTCGCATAGACGATCTTTTTTACGTCTACGTAATACCCCAGTTTTTGGTGGCATCAATTTAGTTCAGGAAATGGCACCGGTCAGGTTCAGGCCTGAAAAATGCCGCCCGTGGCATGAAGCAGATGGTTCAATCGGTGGAATCATCATTTATACCGAGGTCATTACTGAACGCAAGCAAGCTGAAGAGTCATTGTTTCAGACACGCTTGTTTCTGGAAAGCATCATCGAACACAGCCCTAACTCCATGTGGATTTCCGATGAACACGGAACTTTGATACGGTTAAATCAGGCTTGCCGTGATCATCTTCACTTGAAAGATGATGAGGTTATTGGGAAGTATAATATTTTCAAGGACAACCTTCTTGAAGAGCAAGGGCTTATGCC
>JBAXBF010000289.1:0-4408 GCA_037142095.1 Chloroflexota bacterium | reverse complement strand
AAACGCCATGACCCTGGGAGGCGACCCAACGCATGGTAACCCGCGGCTGAAGCCATAGCGCGAAAATGTGCTTCCAGTTTTGAAGCCTGGAAGGTCGTGGAGCAGGGATCACCTGCACATCAAGAACGGGACTGCCGGCATCGACACTCATTAATGAAACTTCCTGGTCATGATTTGCTCTTTGTCAGACGGATGTCAAGCGACAATCCATCTATGCTAAAGTATATAGGGAAGACGGACGTGAGTCCACCTGTTCTCCCATTTTTTATGAAGAATTATGTGTGTTTTTATTCCGATTTCATCCCGATGAGGGCTGAACCCGCACATCCAGGATCCCCTCTGCAGGAAGCGCCCGTCAAAGTCTAATAATTCGACCAGGGCAGGATCATTTTCGGCAGGCGGATCAAGCCCCACCAGGTCTTACCTATGTAAATGGCTTTCTGGAAGGTACGGTTGCCGTTGGCTTTATAGTTCAAGGTCAGAATGGCGGTTGTATCCGCGGGCACATCGTAAAACGTAGCGTCACAGGACTTAAAGAGCCACCACCAGGGCTTGATCGTGCCGTTATAGACCACATTGCCTACGGTCAGCGATGCACTCTGGCAATCCAGGTATCCCGGTGACAGGATGAATCCCCAGTAAGTATCTTTGTAGGAATTAAGCTGGGCAGTAACCTTGACATCCACATAAGCATCCCACCAATCCTTCGCGCCGGCAAAGGCGGGCAAGATGACGGTGCTCAACACGATCATCGCTAAGATGATCCCAATCAGAATTTTACTTAACCCTTTCATAGATTTTTTACCTCCTCACATACGATCCAAGCGCAGCACAAACTCACTTAAATAGTATATAAAATTTATTCGGCAAAGTCCACATGATAGACCATGATTTTATGTGAGCTTATGACTCTTTTTATGTGCGCTTAACCACCAGCACAAATGGATGCCAATCCACGAAAGCATGGCATTAATGTCGGTTTGCAAAGCGAGCCATCCCGCAATGGATTCCCGCCAAACGCGAAAAATCGTTTAATTCGCGGCTACTCGAACCAGGATGCAAACAAGCAGCAGAAACCAGAAATCAGAAGACAGAAGAAGCCAGTGAGAGCACATACCGAAACCCGATGTTGATGCTGTAGCTGTCGGGGACGTCCCTGAGACGGGACGCACAGCGCACGTCCCCCGATTCATAGTACCAAGAGCCGCCGCGCACAACACGCCGCACAGTTTCAGCGGCATCCCCCTGTCCATAGGGTGTATAAGGATACTTTGCATTAGTAGTCAACGTCCATTCCCAGACGTTGCCACTCAGGTCGTGCAACCCGTCCGGTGTGGCGCCACGCGGGAACATGCCCACTGTTGAAGCGGAACCGATTTGTCTGTCACCATAATTTGTGCGGGTATCATCACAATCTTCATCCCCCCACGGGTAGCGGCGGTCATCTGCGTGACGAGCCGCCTTCTCCCATTCCGCCTCGCTCGGCAGGCGGATTTCGTAACCGTCTGGCAACGGCGGGCGCTTTTGTTCAGCCAATTGTTGGCGCAGCCTGCCATCCAGCCATTTGCAATAAGCACGCGCTTCGAACCAGGAGACGCCCATCACCGGGCGGTTGGCGTACACCTTCTGCTCATCCCACCACATCGGCTGGCAGCGCAGTTGATTGGGACGCAGGGCTAACCAGTTCTTGATTCGTTTATCTTCAACCTGGCTGTCCCATTTTCCGTTGCGCCACAGCCAGGCAGTCTCACTCCACCAGGCATCTTCTTCATAACCGCCTTCATCGATAAAATGCGCATACTGGGCGGTAGTGACCGGATAGCGTCCCATCCAATAGCGGTAGGGTGTGCTTAACTGCTTTGGATTACCATATTCCCAGTCATAAGCTTCTTTATCCCCCTTGCGGCTGCCCATCGTGAATTTTCCAGAAGGGATTTCCACCAGACCAAAAAAAGGTTCCGCTTTCGCCTGATAAGTAAGCGGCAGATGGAAGCACACTGCGTCGAAGCGCGGGTCGCCCAGCGCACCCAGCACGTCTCCGGCGGCGGCGCGTTCAACAGCCGTCAGGGCACCCTGTTCCAGCAGGTCTGCAAGCCTTCTGCACAACCTTTCAAGCAGTTGCCCGCCGTCCGCCACCTCCAACAGGCGGTTAGCACCCATCTCCAACACCACGCGCCCCGCCATCCAGATATTCTGCCAGGCGCGTTCCGTGTCTTCACCCCTATCCGGGCAGAGTTTTTCAACCAGATAGGCAGGCGGTTCGTACTGCTGGTTGTTATACACCAGGCAGCCAACCGTATACAGCACGGTTTCACGCCAATAATCACCCTGCTCCAGTAATTTCAATGACTCGCCCACAAAACCCCGCTGGCGCGCCAGATGCACACCCGCCAGATATTCCTGAAAAGAACGGTGTGGGAAGGTGAAGGTGTCCTCCCCCTGGTCAAGCAGCAGCCCGGCGCGCTCACGAATGCAGTCGAGCATCTTTTTCGCCCAGGTCATACTCTCTTGCGGGTGCAGTTCGCAGAGGGTTAACTTCAGTTCCATAGCGGAGATCTCCGCCAATGCCTCGCTGTTTTTACCTTTCCAATTAGCATGGGCTTGATATGCCAGTTTTGCCAGACGGACAAGCAAATCCGGCTGACCGCGCCCCACCTGCTGTAACAATTCACTCAGGCGCGGCAGATGTCCCACTTCGGAAAAACGTTTCTGCTCCCATTCCCAGAGCAGAATCTCGACGCAGCGTTTATACAGCAGGGCTTTGGTGCCGGGCAGCGCCCCATCCACCGTGTTGACCAGCGCCATGATGGTCAACAGCAAGGGGATAGGCGCCAGTTCTTTCAGATAGCTGCGTTTAATTTCGCGCTGCAAGGCGGCTTGCAGGGTAACCATATCTGCCTCGGGTTTTTCCCATTTTTGAGCCACCTCACGGTACCAGGCTTGGATAAAGTCTTCAATCTGTTTTGGATCGAACTCTGCCAGAGTCAATTCGGGGAAGTCATAGGCGGGCAGCTTCCATTCGGCTTTCTGGTAAGATAGCACCCGGCAGGTGACCAGGAAACGGCAGTCCTTATAACGGGCGGTAAAAAGGGTAACCGCATCCAGGATCAGACGCCGTGCCGCACCCGTGGGGATTTCGTCCAGCCCATCCAGCAGGAGAATGGCTTTGCCTTCTTCCAAACGTTTTGCCAGCAAAACCACCGCCTCATCCAGTTTGCAGGCTGCCAGATCGTACTTGACGTAGTCGAACAGGGTACACTCGCTGACTTGGGTATTTTGCTGATTCTCCAGCCAGCGCCAGAAATGGCGCAGGATGACCTTGACCGGCAGGATGTCGCGTTCGCCTTCCTCCCATCCCGGCAAACCATCCAATTCACGCTTTGCAAGACAGTACACCAGATGGTTGACGAAGGTGGTCTTGCCGGAACCTGGCACCCCCAGCAGCACCAGATGGCGGTTGTGCAGCACCGCTTCCAGCGCGGTGAGCAGGCGGTCATCCCCGGCGCCGATACTGCTTTCAATGTCAGCTTCTTTTGCGGCTGCCTTGCCTTCCTTTTCCTTGAGCCACAGACGGTAGGATTTCTCGACGTTGAGCGAGACATACACGCTGGTCAGGCTGAGCGGTCTGGACGTTCCGCGCGGGTCCTGCCCTTCGGGTGTGGTGACCGGCAGAGAGAGCACATTGCAGCGTTCGGCGATGACGCGGCGGTACCTCTCCTCAATTTTAGGAAGATCGGAAGGTGAGGTTTCGTAATAAATAGTTTTAAACCCCCCAATTGCTGGTACACCCGGCTGTGGAACTATTATCCCAGCAGTTGATATTGGTCCATTATTCTTATCACTCCCATTGGTAATAGCTTTTTCTATATCTTTATTTTCTGGATTCTTACGCAAATGTAAAAGACCATACATCATGCCACCTAAAATCGCCAATCCTTGTATTAGTGAGGAGATTGTCTGGATATTATCTTTATTCAAGGAAGTGAACTGCAATAAATACGGTAACCAATAGCCACTGGTGAATCCTATTAACAATATCAAAATAATTACCAGGATATAACGATACGACTTTATTAGAACCGAGTATAAAAAATTTAAGAAGCTTGACATCATAGAAAAAATCCTTTTATGTTAGTAATCTAACAACCTGATCGCTTCTCAGGAGTCCTCAAATAAATCTTTTCATAAAAAACATACACAATGTCTTGTAATCCATTTTATCATAATTCATGGTGAGTTTATACAATAAATGCTTAATGATGTCATGGGCTGGATGACAATCTGACTCCCGAGTACCCAGTATCCCCCCAATCTTTCATCCTTGAAATTCTTAAAGGAATTGCTTAAATCATCCGTTCTAAACTATCCGAATTTTAAAAAATGATTTATACTTATCTGTTGTGGATTT
>JBAXBF010000288.1:0-4422 GCA_037142095.1 Chloroflexota bacterium | reverse complement strand
ATTAATAGAGAGGGGTTTTAATTATGACAGTTAAGGATATTGCTAAAATGATTGATCATTCAATTTTGAGGCCAGAATTGACGCCGGAGGAAGTGATTATGGATTGTGAACTTGCAAAAGAATATGATGTCATCTCTGTGTGTGTTCGGCCTTGTGATGTGGCACTTTGTAAGAAACAGTTAGAAGCAACCAATGTTAAAATTACTACAGTTATAGGGTTTCCCAATGGTTCAAACAAAACAGAAATAAAGGTGGCTGAGTCCTTGGTTGCTATTGATGATGGTGCCGTAGAACTTGATATGGTGCTCAACGTTGGATATCTAATCGGTGGCGAATATGAATATGTTGAAAATGATATTCGTGAAGTTGTGAATGCAGCACATGAAAAAAATGTAATTGTAAAAGTAATTTTAGAAAATTCTTATCTTACTGACGAATTGAAGGTTAAAGCCTGTCAAATCGCCGAAAAGGCAGGGGCTGATTTTGTTAAAACATCTACAGGCTTTGCTTCGAGCGGAGCTACCATTGATGATTTGATATTAATGAGAAAATCTGTAAGCCCTCATGTTATGGTTAAAGCAGCGGGTGGCGTAAGGGATCTAGATGCTGTCTTGGCTGCAAGAGCAACTGGAACTGTTAGAGCTGGAACAAGATCTACGAAGGAAATTATGGACGAGGCAATCAGAAGAGAAAAACTTGGGTTATTAACAGAAGCAAGTAATGGTAAATTGGGAACTGGATATTAAATTAATGAAGGGGGAATTGTAAATGAATAAAAAAATAATCGCATGGGACTTAGGCACAGGCGGAAATAAAGCCTCACTTTATAATGTTGATGGAATTTGTATTGCATCTACCTTTGTATCATATAACACCACTTATCCTGATCACGGTTGGCATGAACAACGTCCTTCAGACTGGTGGGATGCAGTAGTTGAAAGTACGAAACAATTAATGGATGTCACTGGAATCGATAAAGATGATGTAGTTTGCTGTGGGATTTCTGGTCATAGCCTTGGGGCAGTCCCGATTGACAAGAACGGTATATTATTAAGAGAAAGTGTGCCGATATGGTCAGATAGCCGAGCAGGTGATCAAGCGAAGGAATATTTTGAAAGTTTTGATGAGGAAAAGTGGTACATGACAACCGGGAGTGGGTTTACTCCTCAATTATATACAATTTTTAAGGTGATGTGGTATAGAGATAATGAATTAGAAATGTATCAAAAAATTGATAAAGTTATCGGCACTAAGGATTTCATAAATTTTAAACTTACAGGGGTTGTTGTAACGGACCCATCGTACGCTTCGGGAAGTGGAGTTTATGATTTGAATAATTGGGATTATTCTGACGAATTAATTAATCAAAGTGGAATTCCAAAGAGTGTATTCCCTGAAATAGTGCCGTCAACTAGAGTTATTGGCATGATAAACTCAGATATTGCGGATGAAATGGGTCTAGGACATAGGGTTGATGTTGTAGCAGGTGGAGTAGATAATTCTTGCATGGCACTTGGCGCAAAGGCATTTATGGAAGGAAGAGTTTATAATAATCTGGGGTCTTCTTCTTGGATTGCAATATCATCATATAAGCCGATTTTAAATAATAATTCAAGACCATACGTGTTTGCGCATGTAGTGCCTGGGATGTTTGCATCTGCACTCTGTATCGCGAGTGGGGGAACTAGTTTCAGATGGATACGTGACAATTTAGTTCCAGATTTGATGGAAAAGGCTACTCAGGAAGGTGTTGATGTTTATGAATTGATGACTGAGGAAGCATCACGTTCACCTCTTGGTGCAAATAAATTGATTTTCAATCCAAGCCTTGGTGGGGGAATGCCGATTGAAGGTAGCGTGAATATTAGAGGAGCATTTGTTGGTCTAGACCTTAAACATGTTCGTGCTGATATGTTGCGTGCTGCGATGGAAGGTATTACTTTTAGTTTAAAGGTTTGTCTTGAAGAACTTAAAAACCTTACAGAAGTTAGCAAAGAGATGCTTATAGTTGGTGGTGGTAGTAAAAGTGCTGTGTGGAGACAAATTTATGCAGACATCTATGATATTAAGATTGTAAAATCAAATGTCGACCAGCAGGCAGCAGCATTAGGTGCAGCGGCAATCGCAGCAGTTGGAACGGGAATCTGGGATGATTTTTCAAGGATTGATCAAATTCATAAAACCTTAGAAGAAGTCATTCCCTGTACAATAAATGTTTTAAAATATCAGAGAATGCTACCAATCTTTAGAAAGGTTGCTGTTCAACAGTCAAATATTGGTGATTTACTAAATGGACTTTAATGGAGATGTTAATAGTGAATAAGGTTAGAGTAGGAATAATTGGATTAAGCGCAATAGGAACACCACATTGTAGAAATTTTTTCGAAGGGAAAATTTTTAATGGTGTGTTAGCCGCTGTTTGTGATGTGAATCAGGATCGATTGAAATGGGCAAAAGAAGAGTTTGGAGATGGAATTGGTACATTTACAAGCGATGAAGAAATGATGAAATCTGGTTTGATAGATGCAGTAGTCGTTGCGACACCCCATTATTTTCATCCTGAATTGGTTATTAAGAGCTTAAATAATAATCTTCACGTATTATCTGAAAAGCCAGCGGGAGTCTATGCTAAGCAAGTCAGAGAAATGAATGAAGTTGCGAATAAAAGCGATAAAATATTTAGTATGATGTTTAATTTGAGGACAAATCCTTCGTTTTATAAAGTTAGAGAACTTGTTAAAAATGGAGCAATTGGAGATTTTCAAAGAGTTTCATGGACGCTGACTAATTGGTTTAGAACGCAAGCTTATTTTGATTCTGCTAAGTGGAGAGGTACGTGGAAAGGCGAAGGAGGGGGACTTACGGTAAATCAGTATTCCCATCAAATCGATTTATTGCAATGGATTTGTGGTATGCCAAAGCGAACTATGGCTTTTTGTTATGAGGGCAAATATCATGATATAGAGGTCGAGGATGAGGTTACCGCTTATTTTGAGTTTCCTAATGGAGCAACTGGAGTATTTATAGCATCTACAGGAGAGTCGCCAGGTACAAATAGACTTGAAATCGCGGGGAACAAGGGTAAACTTGTTCTTGAAGACAATAAAATTGATTTATGGCAAATTGATGTGAAATCGAGTGAATTTATAAAATCAGCAGAAGGAAGTTTTGATGAGCCGAAGGTTTGTAAGACTGAAGTTGTTATCGAAGACGAATACACGAGTTATGTTGGTGTATTAAATAATTGGTGCGATTGCATAGCAAAAGGAACTCCACTGATTGCAAAGGGTACTGAGGGTATTGATGAAGTCCAATTATCAAATGGAATTCTCCTATCATCTTGGTTAGGGGAGTGGGTAGAGATTCCAGCAAATGAAGATTTATTTTTTGAAAAACTTCAAGAAAAAATCAAGAAGTCGACTTTTATTAAAAAAGAAGGCAAAAACATTGTTCATGATTTGAAAGGCAGTATAAAATAGAGGCTGAAGGCAAAACACTCTATGTACTTGAATTGTTTAATGTCAATTCTAACATGCAAAAAATTATTTGGCACTTAATCAAGAACTCGAAACTCAGCCATGGAAAGTCTGTCAGGGTTTCGAGATGAG
Organism: Chloroflexota bacterium; assembly: GCA_037142095.1. Lineage (GTDB taxonomy): Bacteria > Chloroflexota > Anaerolineae > Anaerolineales > DRKV01 > JBAXBF01. The sequence goes on along the minus strand of JBAXBF010000288.1, from coordinate 814 downwards.
GTGGTGAGACAAATATATAGTGAATTGCTATTAAACAGGTTTACTTTATTGAAAACTTCTAACCAGTCGGTTCCGTTTTCAGACTTAGAAACGGTTATTTTTTGACCCTGTTTCTTGATCCAGAAATAAACATTATCACTTTCTATATAGGCTGTTCCAAAATGCGAGTAACCTTTTTTATGAGTTTTTAAGGCAAAAAACAATCTGTCACTTTTATTTGCCAAGAATGAATAAAAGTCAGAACTGTCTTTTAAACTTTCCCTAATAAGGATTCCAGTGAAATTGTCAATATCTGAAGAATACTTGAGTGAAGAATAACATTTAAATTCGAAATCAGATGTAAATTCTTTGCATACACTGTGGAAAACATCGTTTCTTATCACAAGCTTGTTTCCGGGACCCTTTATTTTAAAAACTCCATCGCTATAACAACTTGAGCCTTTTAGATCGAGAGTGCCAAAGCAGATTTCCTTCCATTCTGGCGGCAATGTATCTGAGGGAAACTTTGAAAGTTCTTCTCGAAATTGAGAAGGCGTAATTTCATTTACAAGCTTGAAGATTTTGTCAAAATAGCTTTGATCATTAAATCCGACCTTATTAGCTATCTCCGTATTCGTTAATGTGGTTTTGTAGAACAATTCCATAGATTTTTGTATCTTATAGATATTAATAAATTTAACAAGAGGAAGGTCATAAAAATGTGAAATTAATTTTGAAATTTTCCTTCGCGAGATATTGGTTGCTTCTTCCAAAACATTAATGCAATTATCAAGAAAGAACGATGATTCTAAAACATTGAATATATTATCTAATA
>JBAXBF010000287.1:0-4430 GCA_037142095.1 Chloroflexota bacterium | reverse complement strand
TGTTCCTGTTTTGTGGAACAGGCGCTTAGCACTAAGAAGATTGCAACGAAAAACACCAGACGCATTAGACGATTGGACATATCTCTCAATGTCTGCAAGAATAACACATCTACGAAGGATTATCAATATTACTATGTCTCTTTCGTATCTTTTATCCCTGTTGTGTTCTATTATCTCTATCTGGCGAGAGTTTTCAAGGATTATTACCAGTCTTTTGATTTAAGGATAACCGGAATCATAATGATGGTCATAAATGCGAGTACTGCCAAATGCGGTAGGATGCGCGTAAAATCGCGTTCACTCAAGAACACATGAACGAAATTGATCGTCTCTGCTCCGAGTAAAAAACCACAACCAAAAAGGATGGCGGTTTTCCTATACCATAACATTTGTTTAGATTAATTCAGGCTAAGGTCAGCGAAAGATTCGGGGCGTAACGGAAAAATCCTGTTACACCCCATCTATCAACATTGGTAGCAACGCCCTCCGGGTCCAACTGCTTGGCGGCAAGAATCTCCGGCATAAGGCATGGGGGAACGACAATTATCCCATTTGATTCTATTTTTGTGATCGTAACCAACACAAGTTGGGTCTTTATGGGAACAACGGTCGCCAGCCCTCAGCCCACTGCGTGTATGTAAAAAAGTAAAATGGGTGTTCTTTTGTTCTTTCATTAAGCCTCCATGTTTTATGTTATTTGAGAAATACATATAAACCATTTTAGCAGGTTTTGCATGCTTTGGATACCGTAAAACCACGGTATTTAGAGGAGTTTCTGGTATAATCTTTTTCGCTGTTGGATTCCTGCTTATGCCTCAATATATAAAATCTCTTGAACTACAAGGATATAAAACCTTTGCGAATCGCACCCGTTTTGAATTTGCCGAACGTGTAACTGCAATCGTCGGACCGAATGGTTCTGGTAAATCGAATATTGTCGATTCTTTACGCTGGGTTTTAGGGGAGCAATCATACGGTTTGTTACGGGGGAAACGCACTGATGATATGATTTTTTCAGGTTCGGAGCATCGCTCACGGGCTGGGATGGCTTCGGCGACGGTTGTCCTGGATAATTCAAAAAATTGGCTTCCAATTGACTTTAATGAAGTTGCGGTTACGCGCCGTGCCTACCGGGATGCGCAGAATGAATATCTTGTCAACGGGCAAAAAGTTCGTCTTAAGGATGTAAATGAGTTATTGTCTCAGGCAGGTCTGGCAGAACGAACTTATACCATTATTGGACAGGGTCTGGTGGATATGGCGCTTTCCCTCCGTGCAGAAGAGCGCCGCCGGTTATTTGAGGAAGCAGCAGGCATCGGTTTGCACCGTGGTCGGCGCGAAGAAGCCTTACGGCGATTGGAAACGACACGCCGAAATCTGGAACGCGTTCTTGATATTTTAGCGGAACTGGAACCACGCCTTAAGAGTCTTGAGAATCAAGCCGAACGTGCCCAGAAATACGAACAAATTCAGACAGACCTCAAAGTTGTATTACGCGAGTGGTACGGTTATTACTGGCATCGAACACAAAATGGGTTTTTAGAAGCGCAGCATTATGCTCAACAGCAAGAAGATGCGCTAAAGATAATGCGTAATAACCAGGCTGTTTTGGCGCAATCTTTGGGTATTCTACGTAATGAGATTCAAGGTATGCGTGCCAGGTTGAACTCATGGCATCGCGAGTTAGCCCAATTACATACCCGCCGCGAGGAAATGAGTCGCGATCTGGCAGTCTTCACTGAACGACGCCGTTCCTTGCAAGAGCAGCGCCAGAATACACGAGATGAATTGGCGCGCCTGGAGGAAGAATTTGGTCTGCATACAGAACGTTTGCAGCAGGCAATTCAGGAACTAGAGCACCAACAGGCTGAGTTAAGCGAAGCCAATACGCAAGCAGATTCAGCGCGAAAAGCGTTACAAGCACGCCTTGTGGAACGTGGGCGTATTGAACGCGAGATACAAACTGCACGCAAGAATCTATCTGATCTGCATACCCGCCGGGATCGTCTCCAGGCACGTTCAAGTGAGCGTCAAGCACAAATTGAACGCCAAGAGACGGCACTTTTCGCGGCAGGAGATGCACTATCTGCGGCTGAGAAAGAGTTTCAGAAGGCGCAAAAAGCCCAAAAAGAAGCTGAACAGGCTCATAAACAGACTGAGATTGCCCGCAGTGAGGCAGAGTCTGTCTGGCAAGGGCACCACCAGAAAATTACTGAAATGGAGAAGGAACGCCAGCAGGTACAAGAACGGGTAAATACACTCAGAACAGAAAACGCCCGTCTTAAGGCACAACTGGATGTTATTATGCAGGCGGAACAATCCTTATCTGGTTTTGCTACAGGGACGCGTCTGCTTGTGGAAGCCTCGCGCAAGTCGCAATTGGCAGGAATTAAGGGAGCCCTTATTCCCAATCTGGAAGTCCCGGCTGAAGTGGAAACGGCGATTGCTGCTGCACTCGGCGATTACCTTAATGCTGTATTGTTAGATTCAGATAATGAGACCAGCCTAACACTTGATTTATTGGCAAGCAACAGTGCTCGGGCTGCCCTTTTACCCCTTAAATCGCTTATCCCTTCAGATCCACCAAACGAGGTGAATGATCCAGATTGTCTGGGGATCGCGGCACGTCTGGTACATGTTCCCGTTGATCTGCGTCCGGCTGTTGATCTCCTATTAGGAAATGTATTTGTTGTCCGCAACCGGGATGCTGCCCGGCGTGTGCTAGTTGGGCAGCCAATGAGCGCTCGGGCTGTTACTTTGCAGGGAGAAGTATTCTATGCCAGCGGACCCATCATGGGTGGCGCAATGCAGAGCAGCGGGGAATCCGGTATGTTAAGCCGCCCGCGCCAGCGGCGTGAGCTGAGCGAAGCTCTGGAGCAGGCACAGGGACGTTTACAAGAAGAAATGAAACGCTTTGAACACACCGATAAAGAATTGGCACAAATGCGTTTGCAGGGTGAGACTCTTAACCGTACGCAACAGGAATCCCAAAAACGAGCTGCTGAGGCTTCCAGTACACATCACCGCGCTGATTTGGCTGTCGAGCAGGCACAGCGCCAGCTTCAGTGGCAGGGCGAGCAACGCCAACGTCTTGAAAGCGAAATCATTGAGCTGGATAAAGAGACAGAGCGTATGTCTTCTGAGATAAGCCAGATAAAGGAACAAATTTCTTCAGCACAAGAAGGGATGCGTACTCTGCAAAACAATCTTGCTTCTCTGCCGTTAGAGGAACTACAGTCGCAAGTAAGTCATTGGGAGATGCAGTGTGCTGTGTGCAAACGTGGCATGGAAGATGCTCAAACTCGCCAGGTAGAACGCCAAAATGCCCTGCAGCGTGCCGAACAGACTAATGTATTGCTAAAAAAGCGGGTTGAAGAATTTCAAAGAACCGAACAAGACCTGGAAACACAGGAAGGCAACCGGCGCCAGACGGAAGTCGAGATAAGCTTACAGATCGAAGCCGTACAACGCCAGATTGAGCCTGCTGAGGCTGAGTTGGATGCTGCCGAAAAACGCCAGTTGCAGCTCGTTACAGAAGATGAAGTAGCCCGTCAGGCGCAGTCTCGAGCTGAACAACGGAATGCCCAGGCGAGTATCTCTCTGGCGCGCGCCCAGGAAGCGCTTCAATCCCTGCGAGGTAAAATCGAGGATGATTTTGGTCTGGTTTCATTCGATTACGCGGCTGAAGTTTCTGGTCCGACACCTTTGCCGATAGATGGAATGGTAGAAGCCTTGCCGGTGGTGAATGAGCTGCCAGAAGATCTGGATGAAACGCTCCAAAATTACCGCAGACAGTTACGACGCATGGGTGCGATTAATCCTGAAGCGCGGCGCGAGCATAAAGAGGTAAAGGAGCGTTATGAGTTCCTCAAGATCCAGGTTGCCGATCTCGAGCAAGCAGAAAAGGATATCCGCCAAATCGTCTTAGAACTGGATTCGATTATGCAAACGGAATTCAAAAAAACCTTCGATGCTGTATCGGAAGAGTTTCGTAAAGTGTTCACCCGTTTATTCGGTGGTGGATCGGTCCGTCTTACCCTCACTGACCCTGACGATCTGACGAATACTGGTGTGGATATTGAGGCGCGTTTGCCTGGCAAGCGTGCTCAAGGGCTTTCGCTGCTTTCCGGGGGAGAGCGTAGTTTGACTGCTACGGCGTTGGTATTTGCGCTTTTAAAGACTTCACCGACACCTTTTTGTGTGTTGGATGAAGTGGATGCCATGTTGGACGAAGCCAATGTGGGACGTTTCCGCGACCTTCTCAATGAAGTGAGTGAAAACACCCAGATTATCATCATCACCCACAACCGTAATACTGTTCAGGTAGCAGATGTTATCTATGGTATAACCATGGACCGGGATACTGTCAGTCAAATCATCAGCCTGCGTTTGGATGAAGTGGATGGACTGAAGGGTGTTGCGGATTAAAG
>JBAXBF010000286.1:0-4449 GCA_037142095.1 Chloroflexota bacterium | reverse complement strand
GGTAAACCTTATTCCCCAGCTTTCCTTGCTGACTACGTGGCTGAGTAGTAACGAATTCACTTTGAATGATCACGAACCGTAAATTCAATATAATTTGGAATCTCATAAAGATCCTGCTTGCAATCATTTTGGTGGCATATGTCTTTTCCAGGACAAATCTGAATGAGTTCCTGTCTCTGCATGACCAGATCCTGCCTGCGTATTTAATTGCCACATTAATCCTTTACGCCTGTCTTACAGTATTCAAGGCATTTATGTATCAGGTTATGCTCGAGCAGGACACGCAGTATTTGCGTGTCTTGAATGTGATCGTTCTCCAGAATGCCGTCACCAATTTTTTTGCTGTCGGCGCAGGATTGGTATCCTATTTAAGCACTACCGCAAAAGTCACTATGGGGCAGGGGAGGGAGGAAGCATTTTCCAACGCTGGACAAGTTTTTTGAGTTGCCTTTCGGATTGTTGAACAGAACGGGTATGTAATCTGAAAGGGGCGCGATGTAATCGTACGCGCTGGCGTTCTTGCAGGAATTGGTCATGTTGTACATGAGATATGGCGGCAATAGTTTCGGGTAAAGAAGCGGGACCTGGGATGAGTTCCCAAGCGCCTGTGCGTAAGAGCAGGCGCTTGGTTGTACCGACCTGTCCAGTGGTGGACAAGAGACGTTGTCGCAGTCTGCGGAACTCGCTTTCACGGTCATTGTTGGTACGCGGTAAACCGGGGAGATCGTAGGAATGAAATAGCCCAGGCGCATAACTTTTGGAAACCTTACAGATTTTGGCGCTGAATTGTTGTAGGCGGGGCGAATTTTGACCTTGTGTCTCGATGTGCGTCAAGCAAGCCAGCCAATCGTTGCGTACTTGTTCACCAGTTCGCGTCGGCTTTCCATCCGGGTCAAGCGTGTCTGCCAAGTCAGCCAGCCATTGTGCCGCGTGCGACAGTTCCTCGTAATCCGGGCGAGTTTTGGTCAAGGCGGTTTGCAATCCGTCCAGTAACTTTAGGAGGCGCGCTTCAGGGGAATGCTCAGTCAATTCCTGCGCACATGCCACGACTTCTTGCAGACGGGCAAACATTTCAATACCTGCCAAACGAAAAGGCGGGCGTCCTTTCAAGGTCAGCAGATAGCGTACTCGCGCCAAGATGTCTTGCACAATTCTTTCCCGTTCTTGTTCAGCAATGGTTTCGGGCGACAGGGGGGCTGTGGGTGTTGAAATGGCAGGCATAGGGGAGGGCAGCATCCCTGTCACGACGGCAATTACGGGCTTTTCGGCTTGTTTGTGGCGGATTAGTCCTCCGATTTCGGCTCGGACCTCCTGCCGCAACTCGATTTTCATCTGTTCATCCGCCGCCGCAATCGGTTCAGCCGCATTGTCCAAGTAATGAAACTGGCAAAAACTATGTGGAACATCTGAAAATACCGCAGCGACTGCCAGCAACAAGGCGCGTTGTTTGTCGCTGATCACCCCCGCAATCCGCACACCCAAATCTGCAATCGGCTGTAAAAATTCGACAAAGGCTGTTTCATCCTGACTGTTCATCCAGCCACTTCGTATCGTCCAACCTGTCCGTAATTCTCGCACCACCCATAACTGCGCTTCCCCACCCTCCGGCATCAACCCATCCATGCTCAACACCAGCCCGCCTTGACGTCCCAGCTCTTTTAGTTCGCTCAAATGTCCGCGCTCGTGGCAAGCCAGCAATGGTAGATAGCGCTGCTGATACATGTAACGCACTTGCGATTCGCTAATCGGCATTCGCTCCCGCAAACGCGTGTGGATCGCTTCAAAATGCGACTTCCCCTTTTGACGTTCCCAGCCAATTTGCCCAAGCACGTCGTAGCCGTAGATGCTATATTTTGGCGCTATCCCTTGCCACCGCGCTGAACCCCAGACTTCCCCTGGACTGGCACACCCTGGATTTGGACAACGTTTTGGGCTATAGGCAATTGTGGTTGCTTCTGTCATCGTTTGGACTGTTTTGAGTCCACTCACATAGTTCATCGCAACCAACTCATGACCGCAGTACGGGCAGTCCTTCAATTCGCTTTTGTATATCGTGGGCGTTGTTCGGTATAATTCGCTCGGGGTTCTCATCTTGCGCGGCCACTCCTTGTCTTGGAATCAAGTTGTAGTTTGCCTTGAGAACCCCTTTTGTCAAGCTAAATAGTGACTTTTGCGGTAGTGCTTTTAAAGAGAACCCATGAAAAATATATTCCTGTTATTTGGATGTATCGCCCTGACTGCCGCCTGCCAAAGTGCCTCTGCCACGCCCCAGATTGCACAGACTGTACCCCCGCCTGCCACTGTGACAATGACACCTCCCGCCACGCCTACCTCAACTCTGGTTCCCACACCTGTGCCCTTATTCTTTACTGATGAATTCAGGACTGACCTGCGTTCATGGGTATCCTTTCAAACTGGCGGCACAGAATCACCAACCGTAAAACTTGAAAACGATTTTCTTCGGCTTGACTTTCCCCTGTCAAACACCTGGTATTATGCCATTCACACTGTACATGAGTATTCAGGTGTATTTGTCAGTGCCAAATTTTCAGGTACACCCACAGGTTCCCTCGGAGTGATCTGCAACTACAGCGAAACAAAAGGGTGGTACGAATTTAACATCGCCAGTGATGGAACCTATGGTATCCTTTTTGGTCAATGGCTGGCGCAGGGGATTGCTCAATATACGCCTATTGCAGTGAGCGCTTCCGAATACCTGCAGGCGGGAAACCTTACCTATGAGATCGGACTGACATGCCAGGATAACTTACTGCTTCTGCATATCAACGGAAAGCTAATTCGCAAAATTGATGTTACCCGTTACGGATTGACTGAAGGGAAGATCGGCATCACTGCTTCTTCGTTTGAAGAAGTTCCCATGATCGCAACCTTTGACTGGGTAAAGGTGGGGGAGCCAGAATAGTTCAGCCTTCCGGGTTCTTCCATGCCGGGATCATTGCGAAGAACCCGGAGTTATTTCACAATAAAATTTCTATGTGCCGTTAACAGAATTCTTGCATACGTCGCTTAATATTTGTATATAGAAAACCATTAGCAAGGAGTAATGTTATGGCAAAAATTATTGGCATTGATCTCGGTACGACCAATAGCGTGGTCGCTGTAATGGAAGGCGGTACGCCCACCGTCATCACCACTGCAGAAGGCGGGCGTATCTGTCCTTCTGTCGTTGCATTCAACAAAAATGGCGAACGGATGGTCGGACAAACCGCAAAACGACAGGCTGTTATAAATTCAGATAACACCGTCTATTCGATCAAACGTTTCATGGGACGGCACTTCGAAGAAACCCGCGTTGAACGCGGCATGGTCCCCTATAAAGTGATTGAAGGACCTTCCAATGATGTGCGCGTCAAACTTCCCATTACAGGAAAGGAATATTCTCCGCAGGAGATCAGCGCGATGATCCTGGGCAAGCTCAAATCAGACGCAGAAGCTTATTTGGGTGAACCTGTCACCCAGGCCGTCATCACCGTTCCCGCGTATTTTAACGACAGCCAACGTCAGGCAACAAAAGATGCCGGCAAGATCGCGGGGTTGGAAGTTTTGCGTATTATCAATGAGCCAACAGCCTCCGCGTTAACTTATGGCCTCGACAAGAAAAAGAATGAAACCATTCTTGTCTTCGACCTCGGGGGCGGTACGTTTGATGTATCTGTGCTTGAAGTGGGTGAAGGTGTGATCGAGGTTAAATCCACCAACGGCGATACCCACCTCGGTGGCGATGATTGGGACCAGATGGTCACCAATTGGGCGGCAGATGAATTTAAAAAGGACCAGGGTATTGACCTGCGGTCTGACAAACAGGCGCTGCAGCGTTTGCGTGAAGCCGCAGAGAAAGCCAAAATCGAACTTTCCACGGTCATGGAAACCGAGATCAACCTGCCTTACATAACAGCTGATGCAAGCGGACCAAAGCATTTGCAGGTCAAGCTTACTCGATCCAGGTTTGAGCAAATGACCAATGACCTGCTCGCGCGTTGCCGCAAGCCGTTTGAAGCCGCGCTCAAAGATGCGGGACTCTCTGCAGATAAATTGGATGAAGTGGTACTCGTCGGCGGCTCATCGCGCATGCCGATGGTGCAGGATCTGGTTCGCAGTTTGACGAATGGCAAAGAGCCCAACAAAGGAGTCAATCCCGATGAGGTGGTTGCGATCGGCGCAGCCATCCAGGGTGGTGTCCTTGGCGGCGATGTAAAAGATATCTTGTTGCTGGATGTGACTCCTCTTTCGCTGGGCGTGGAAACAATGGGCAGTGTGATGACCGTAATGATCGAACGCAATACCACCATCCCTATCCGCAAGACCGAAACCTACTCCACTGCTGCAGATAACCAGACCGCTGTTGACATTCATGTTTTACAGGGCGAACGTCCGATGGCGAATGACAACATGAGCCTTGGAAGATTCCGGCTGGATGGTATTCCACCG
>JBAXBF010000285.1:0-4452 GCA_037142095.1 Chloroflexota bacterium | reverse complement strand
TGATGAAAGAGTTTCCATTTGGTAGTCTGCGTCAAGTTTACCCTGAAATTGAGCATGCGATTTCGCTTTAAGCCTTGAGACGGTGTATAATCTAACATGAATTTGGTCGCTGGTGATGTAGCGGAGACTGTCTGCGGGAAAAATACGAGAGAGTTCTTGTTCCATTCCACGATTAGTACGGAGATATGATCAATGCAAAATGAATTTTCGAATCAACAACAATCATTGGACTTTTGGAAGAAGCGACGGATATGCGTAACAGGAGGAGCCGGTTTTCTTGGTTCTTTTCTAATTGAGAAATTACGTGCCCGCGGTGCAGAGAACATCTTTGTGCCATTAGAACAGGAATATGACCTGACCCAACCGCAGGCTATCCAACGTATGTTGGATGCTTCACAGCCAGATTTGATTATCCACCTGGCAGCCGTTGTAGGAGGGATTGGGGCTAATCGTGCCCATCCGGCTGAGTTTTTCTATAAAAATTTGATGATGGGTGTTACGTTAATGCACTCTGCATGGGAACGTGGGGTGGATAAGTTCGTTGCGATTGGAACAATTTGCGCTTATCCAAAATTCACACCAATACCGTTCAAAGAAGATGACCTCTGGAATGGTTATCCCGAAGAGACAAATGCCCCTTATGGCTTGGCGAAGAAGATGCTTTTAGTGCAGGCGCAGAGTTACCGGGAACAATATGGGTATAATGCTATTTTTCTTCTTCCAGTGAACCTATATGGTCCGCGCGACAATTTCAATCCTGAAACATCGCATGTCATTCCTGCCATGATCCGAAAATTTGTGGATGCACAGGAAAGCGGTCAAAAAGAAGTTGTTAACTGGGGAGATGGTTCTCCGACGCGTGAGTTTCTGTATGTAGAAGATGCTGCAGAAGCGATTCTGTTAGCCTCTGAACATTACAATGGCAGTGATCCAGTAAACCTGGGTTCGGGTATGGAGATCAGTATAAAAGATCTTGCAGATACCATTGCTAAGCATGTGGGCTATGAAGGCAAAGTTTCTTGGGATGCGAATAAACCGAATGGTCAGCCGCGGCGTGCCCTGGATGTGAGCCGTGCTGAAAAGTATTTTGGCTTTCGGGCGAAGATGTCCTTCGATGAGGGACTTCGTCGCACGATTGAGTGGTATCGCCAGATTAGAAAAAGTGCTTCTTAACATATAACATTCCTTGACGAGGATTATGAATCAAACCATACAAATGAATAAAACAGATTCAGATGTGATTTTATTACGCCCTTCGCTCGGTTGGTCTGCGTTAAACCTGGGCGATATTTGGGTTTATCGAGAATTGTTGGTTTTCCTTACATGGCGAGAGTTAAAGGTTCGTTACCAGCAGACCTTGTTAGGTGCGTCCTGGGCGATCATCCAACCGGTAATGACGATGTTGGTGTTCAGTGCTATCTTTGGCGGTATTGCCCGTATATCTTCCGATGGCGTGCCATATCCTATTTTTTCTTATACGGCATTATTGCCCTGGGGATTATTTTCCAAAGCGCTTTCAGATGCCGGACGTTCGATGGTTATGAACCGAAACATGATCACCAAGATCTATTTTCCACGTCTGATTATCCCGATGGCTTCGGTGTTGAGCGGTTTGGTAGATTTCTTTGTCTCTTTTGTGGTGTTGATTGGAATGATGTTCTATTATCGTATTTATCCAACACCTGCGATCTGGACATTGCCGCTTTTCCTTATTTTGACAGTTATAACAGCACTTGGAGTGGGATTATGGTTGTCTGCTCTTAATGTGCTTTACCGGGATGTCGGGCACGTATTGCCTTTTCTCACCCAGTTTTGGATGTTTATTACTCCGGTAGTCTATCCAGCCAGCAAAATCCCAGCCAAATGGCAGTTGATCTATGCGCTTAACCCAATGACGGGGGTCGTTGAAGGATTTCGCTGGGCTTTACTTGGGACAAGTGGTGCGCCGGGCAGCATGATTGCAGTCTCGTCTTGTATCGCGATCCTATTGTTAGTAGGTGGGTTGTTCTATTTTAAACGGATGGAACGCACCTTTGCCGATGAAATTTAAGAGATTAGGGGTGGGTATCTTTAATGACTGTTGCTATTCGGGTTGAAAATTTAGGAAAACAATATAGGATCGGCGTTGCGCCAGACCGTTACCGCACCATGCGGGACAACATTATGGATATTATCAAGGCGCCAGTGCAGGTATTACGCAAAGTGAAGCGTGTACCTCTTACGGAAGAGAATTCCATTTGGGCACTGCATCAAGTTACATTTGATGTGGAACGCGGTAAAGTATTGGGTGTCGTTGGACGGAATGGGGCTGGGAAAAGCACCTTACTCAAAATCCTTTCCCGCGTAACAGAACCCAGTGAGGGTTTTGCTGAAATCCACGGCAGGGTTGGTTCATTACTGGAGGTGGGAACAGGATTTCACCCGGAACTGACTGGCAGGGATAATATATATCTCAATGGCGCGATCTTGGGAATGAAACGAGTAGAAATCGATCGCAAATTTGATGAAATTGTGGATTTTTCTGGGGTTGGGAAATTCATTGATACAGTTGTTAAACGCTATTCTAGCGGGATGTATCTGCGTCTGGCTTTTGCTGTAGCTGCGTATCTTGAACCTGAGATTTTGGTAGTCGATGAAGTCCTGGCGGTGGGTGATGCTGAATTTCAGCGCAAATGTTTGGGCAAAATGAGTGATGTTGCTCAAGAAGGACGGACGGTACTGTTTGTCAGCCATAATATGTCTGCTATCCTGCGTTTAACAGAAGAGACAATTGTTTTAGAAAAAGGAAAATTGGTCTATCGTGCCCCAACCACAGAGGCGGTGGATTATTATCTCTCCTCTGGTTTGGCGCAATCTGGCGAACGTATCTGGTTAGGCGATGAAATTCCAATCGATGCCGTACCTTTCAGACCTGTTGCGTTGCGTGTAATGAATCCTACGGGTAAGATAGTGGATACCATTCGTTCTGTTGAAGATACAACGATTGAGTTGGAATATATCCTGGACGAGCCCATCGTGGGTTTACGTGTGGGCATATACTTGATGTCTGGACGCGGGGAACTTGTTTTTACCACGTTCGATACAGATCCACAGGATCTTTACAACCAGTATGGCACCCGTCCGGCAGGACATTTTCGCAGCCGCTGTCGTATTCCTGCGGATGTACTTAACGAGGGACGCTATGTGATTGGGGTTAATGCCAGCACTTTTCGAATGAAGCGGTATTTTCAAGATGAGAATTCTCTGGCATTTAGTGTGGATCCAAGTGGTGCACCAGGCATGCAATGGACTGAGATTCGGTTGGGTTTAATTCGCCCACGTTTGGAGTGGAGCGTGGATGAAATCTAGTCTGAAAACATGGTTAGGCGATTTTCCGCTAACAGCCGAGATTTATTGGCATCTACGCCAGCGCGGTAAGCCGACTGGTGGATTTTCATACAAGCGTCTGCAGGAAGTCCTCCCCGTCTGGCGGGATGAGTCTCTCGCGTCGTTACGCCAGAAAAGACCGGAATCCGGTAAACGTATCCTAATTTTTGCCACGCTGCGTTATTGGATTGAACATGCCGCCGTTCTTAGTCTGGCATTGAGCGGTTTGGGGCATAAGGTGACCCTGGCTTATCTGCCCTATGCAAACTGGAAAAAACCCATCAATCGTTTTGATTTGCGCCGCCAGAATGAATATACAAAGCATGTGCTTAAACTCGCTTCACCACCTTTGAATATTGTTTCTTTTTTCGATTATCCGCTTGCACCTCTGCCGGAATCAATGCTCCCATCGATTGAGAATGCCGCACTTCAAGATACACAATATACCTGGCAGGTGGAAGATGTTGATCGAAATGGGAAGTTGTATCGCATGCGCTTGGAGAGAAATTCCCAGGCGGCTCGAGTAGCCTTGCATTGGATTGGAGAGAATAAACCGGACGTGGTGATCATGCCCAGCGGGAGTATTGTCGAATTCAGTGCGGTATACCATGCGGCGCGACACTTGAATGTTCCGGTTGTTAGTTACGAGTTTGGTGAACAACGCGAACGTATTTGGTTCAGTCTTGACAGTCAGGTGATGCGCCAAAATACGGATGAAATGTGGGAGAAGTATCAAGATATTGATTTAAAACCTGAGCAGTTGGAGCGCATTCAGACATTGTTTGCCTCGCGCCAGAAGGCCAATCTCTGGCAAAATTTTTCCCGCCGTTGGCAGGGTGTGCCAAGCGAAGGGGGCGAGAAAGTTCGCGAGATGCTGGGGCTTGATCATCGTCCCATCGTATTATTGGCTGCAAATGTGATTGGGGATAGTTTAACGCTGGGACGCCAGGTATTCACTGACTCGATGGGTGATTGGCTGGTGCGAACGGCACATGCGTTTGTTAAACGCCCGGAAGTGCAGCTTGTTGTGCGTATCCATCCAGGGGAGCGTTATACTACAGGACCATCGGTGGCAGAGATGATCCG
>JBAXBF010000284.1:0-4460 GCA_037142095.1 Chloroflexota bacterium | reverse complement strand
CCAACCCCATCTCTCGTCCAACGCGGTCAAATTCCTCTTCCATCGCCTCAAAAGCATCCACCAGGACGGGGTCAAACTGGCTGGCGCGCCCAACGAGGATCAATTCACGGCATTCTTCCCTAGTCAGAGATCCCTTATAGCAGCGATTGGAGCGCAGGGCGTCATACACATCGGCAACTGCCATGATGCGGGCGGCGAGGGGAATGCTATCACCCGCCAGCTTGTCCGGGTAGCCACTTCCGTCCCAACGCTCGTGGTGACTGCGGGCGATGGAGATACCCATGTTAATGAAGCTGTTGCTTGGATAAAGTTTTTTCACTTCTTCCAGTGTGCGGGCACCAATAACAGTATGGGTCTTCATCTTCTCAAATTCTTGGGGGGTTAGTTCGCCCGGCTTTAAGAGGATATCGTCCTCAATGGCGACTTTGCCAATATCATGCAGCGGGCTGGCTTGACTTAGATTAAGGATAAAATCCTGATCGATGCTGGTTTTATAGGGCGTGTCCTGGCTGAGCTTTTCCGCCAGCAGGTGGCAGAAGGTTTGCACCCGTTCCAGGTGCTGACCGGTGTCGTTATCCCGCGATTCCGCCAGTTTCGACAAGGCGAAAATGGTGGACATCTGCGAATCGGAGATCTCTTTTACTTTTTCTTTCACCAATTCTTGCAGGTAGCGCTGGTAGCGGTGGAGTTTCAGATGGGTTTCCACGCGGGCTTCTACCTCCTCGTAATGGAAAGGCTTGGTGATATAATCCACCCCTCCACTGGTAAAAGCTTTCACTTTGTCAAACGTCTCTGAAAGGGAGCTGATGAAAATAACCGGGATATCGCTGAAGCGCTTATCCGCTTTAAGCCTGCGGCAGACTTCGTAACCATCCATATCTGGCATATTGATGTCCAATAGAATCAAATCGGGCGGTTCGTTTTCCACGACCTTCAATGCAAGTTTCCCATTCGGAACGGGTCTGATCCGGCAACCCTTTTCTTTAAACATGTTCGCTAAAAGTGTCAGGTTAGCCGGGGTATCATCGACCACCAGGATATTGCTGGTCTTCAAGATGGTTTCGTTATCGTAGATCATCCATTTATCTCCGAAGGCAATAGATTGGCAATTTCTTCATATGCATAGTTACTGGCAAGCTCATTCAGCTTCTGGGCAACAGATGGGTTGTAGTCAGAAACATCCGCAAGCAGTTCGACCAGGGCAAAGATATCGGCTTTTCCCACCGCCGCCCGGCAAGCTTGTACCAGATCGGACGGTAATGCAGCGATGGCTGCCTGCCACTGCAAGTCATCCTCAATAAGCAGTTCTTGATCCTGAATGGTTTGCTCATCATACAGAAAAACAATCCCAGTCTTTTGGTGGATAATTTCGAGAAGTTCCGATTCCTTAAAGGGCTTGGAAAGATAGCCATCGGCTCCGGCTGCCAAAACACGTTGCCGGTCTTCCAGAAAGGCGCTGGCGGTGATGGCGATAATCACCGTATCCTTGCCGTGCGGTGCTTCTTTGATAACCCGGGTCGCCGCGTAACCATCCATGACGGGCATAACGATATCCATCAGAATGACCTGGGGATTCCATTCGTTAAAAGCCGCCACCGCCTCGGCGCCATTGACCACTTCACGAGTTTTGAAGCCCACCCAGGAGAGCATTTTGGATAACAGGCGGCGGTTGGTTTCACGATCGTCGGCGATCAGCACGCGGAATTCATCCTGTCCAGGTTTAATGCTGCTAACCCTTCTGGGAGTCTCTTTCTGTTCGATCTGCTCTTCCCTGCCTTCCACCAACGGGATCGCAAATATAAATATGCTGCCCTTGCCGACTGTACTGGTTATGCGGATGGTGCCATCCATGATTTGAATGAACCCCTTGCTCAAAGCCAGCCCCAACCCCGTCCCGCCTGTGCGGATACCTGTACTCCCCTGCTCGAAAGCCTCAAACAAGGTATCTATTTCCTCCTGTGGAATGCCGGGACCTGTGTCTTCCACCTCGAACACGAGCATGGTCTTTCCCGATGGATGTTCTTGAACGCCCATGCGGACCCCGACCCCGCCCTCTCCCGTAAATTTCACCGCATTTCCCAGCAGGTTGATGAGCACCTGGCGCAGTTTGCCTTCGTCGCTGGTTATCCAGCGCGGCACAGCACCCACTTTCTCGACCATCAGGGAAAGTTTTTTCTCTTCAGTGCGGATTCGGAACATCATCTCCAGGTCATCCAGAAGTTTATATATATCGAAGGTGGAAGGAACAAAAGTCAAGCGCCCGGCTTCGATCTTGGATAATTCCAGGATATCGTTTATCAGCGCCAGCAGGTGTTCCCCGCTGTGGTTGATGATCTCCAGATTCTCCCGCTGCTGGCTTGATAAATCGGGGTCGCGCCGCATGAGCTGAGAAAAACCGAGTATGGCGTTCATCGGGGTGCGGATTTCATGCGACATGTTCGCCAGAAACGCACTCTTGGAACGATTGGCGGCTTCGGCGGCTTCTTTGGCTTCTTTCAATGCCGCTTCGGCTTGTTTTACTTCCATAATATCGCGCGACATACCCACGTAACCCGTCAGGTTTCCATTCCGGTCGCGCATCGTCCTCAAGCAAATCTCAACCCAAACCGTGGAGCCGTCTTTGAGGTATTGTTCAATATCCATGCGGATGGTTGCGTCTTTGCCTTGATTGATTTCAGGGAGATTTTGCTCATAGGCTTCGAGGAGAACGTTCAATGATTCAGGGGTCATCGTTTCAGAAAAAGATTCCAGTAAGGCTTCTTCGGGCTCCACCCCCCGCAATTTGCGAACGGATGGGCTGACATAACTTAAGATGAAATCGATATCGGTCGTCCAAATTACGTCGTCGCTGTTCTCGGTGATTAAGCGGTATTTTTCTTCACTCTCTCGTAAAGATTTGATGGCTTCATTCCGCTGGCTGGCAAGCAGCCCGTTTTCGAGGGCGGCGCCCAAAGAGGCAGCGATGGTGGTGAGCAAGCGCAGCTCCGCTTCGCCGTAGGCATTCTCACGTTCAAAATTCTCCAGTTGCATAACGCCCAGAACGCAGTCACCGCTGATAATCGCAGCAGCTACACCCGATTTACATCTTTGTGTTTCAGGAACGAGTGAAAATCCGTAACTTTTCCCATCATATTTCAGACAGGTTGCCTGGTTTGTTCTGAGCAACTGTTCCATAATACCGCCTGCTTCGGGCGGTCGCGGGGCAATCGTCAGCCGTTGACCCTTTTCGGAGACGTAATGATAGTGAACCAGATCTGTCTTCTCATCATACAAGCTGATGATGAGGTTGGGCAAACTGAGCGCCTGGTACAAGTTGTCGCCGACCAGATCGATAATTCCTTGCGTATCCAATTCAGCCGCCAGACCGGATTGTACACTGTTGATGATGGCTAACTCGGTCGTACGTTGGCGTTCGGCATTCAGGGCGCGGAAACGGTTCAGGGCGATGGCGATATGCTGGGCAACGTAAGCCAGGACTTCATCGTCTTGATCTGTATAATGAATCCCTTTTACATAGCTCTGCACGTAGATGGCGCCAATGACTTTGTCCTCAATTTTGAGGGGAGCGCCAACCCCATCTTCACTCGATGAGCCGATTAATTCTGCCTCCTGGTTGGTTACCAATTCGTTGAAGGGCTCCCAGCCATGCTTGACCGAATTGCCAGTGCGGATCATGTAACCGGTCAAGCCGTGAAAGTCTTCCAACGGCTGCGTGGGCAGGGGGTCATCCATTTGATCCACGCAGTAGGGAAAACTTAACAGCCCGCTCGATTCATCGTAAAGGGCGATAAAGAAATTTTCGGCGTACATCAATTCACCTACGATATGGTGGATATGGGTGAAAAACTCGTCCATATCGCGGGCGGCGCTGGCGGCATCCGTGATTTTATAGATCGCCGTCAGAATATTGTTCCTTTGGAGAAGTTTGGCGGTATCCTCTTTTACCCTTATTTCCAGATTAACGTTCTGTTCTTGCAGTAAGGTTTGAGCATCCACCAATTCAGCCTGCATGCCGTGTTCCTTGTCGATGAGACGTTCCTGAAAATTGTAAAACAGGATGAGCAGGCTCATCTCAATCCCCAGGAAGATGACCATAATGATTACTCCCAAGGAACCCTCAAAAAGCGGGACAGCGGAACGATTCAGCAAACCCGCATTGAGCGAGATCGTATATAAAATACCATCCAGGATGATGATCACTGAAACGAGGATGCCGGAGCGTTTACTCAAAAAGATGAGGGCGATGATGGGAAGGAGGACAAAAATGGTTGCTCCCCTGCTGGTTGTCAAACCTGCCTCAAACATATTGAGGGTAGCAACGGTAAAACCGATCAGCAGAAAAGCATAAACGCGCAGGCGAAACTCGAGGGCGCGCCACACGGTCAGAATGACCACAGCCAATTCGATGATGATTAATGGAATAGCATTGCCCCAGGTACGCGGCTCATGGATGGCTTGGA
>JBAXBF010000283.1:0-4493 GCA_037142095.1 Chloroflexota bacterium | reverse complement strand
GGCATTTTTTCAACCTGAGCAGGGCATAATCGAGGTCCGCCTGGCATTCAGGGCATAGCGTTTGGGCTGAACCATGATGATGGTGGCAATAGATCTGAAACATCGCCGTGATGGTTTTTTCTTCGCGAGGGATTCGTTGATATCTCATACTTTATTATAATTATGAAGATTATTATATAAAATATTTTATCATGTTAGCGTCAATACTGGATAAAGGAAAAAGAAAAAACGATCCACAGATTTCAAAAAATTTTCCATCAATGGAAAAGACGCCGAGATAAATATATATTTCTCGGCGTCTTTATAAAAATGGAGAATCTTATGAATTACTTGTGTTCGCGGATATCCACTAATGCTTTCTCAATGAAAGCCTCTACGGTCATGGCTCCCAGGTCTTCACCGGAGCGCAGACGCAAGGCTACTTGTCCATTCTGCATCTCACGATCACCAATAACCAGCATATAAGGTGTTTTCTGGTTTTGGGCATCGCGGATTTTGGCGTTCATCCGTTCGGGACGGTCATCTATATCGACCCGGATGCGAGCCTGGCGCATTTGAGCATGAATTTGCTTGACATAGTCAAGATGGCGGTCGGCAATCGGGATGATGACGGCTTGCACAGGAGACAGCCAGACAGGGAAAGCGCCGCCGTAATGCTCGATTAGCACGCCAAAGAAACGTTCCAAGCTGCCCAGTAAAGCCCGGTGAATCATGTAAGGACGATGCGGTTGTCCATCTTCACCGATGTAACTTAGCTCAAAACGTTCGGACATGTTAAAGTCGAATTGAATAGTGGAAAGCTGCCACTCGCGCCCGATGGCATCCTTGATCTTTAGGTCAATCTTTGGACCATAAAACGCCCCGCCGCCAGCATCTACTTCGTACTCGACATTAGCTCGCTTAAGCGCAGCTTCCAACGCGGCTTCAGCATCCCGCCAGCGCTGCGAATCACCCACAGAGTCCGCCGGTTGCGTGGCGAGGTAAGCCTTGAAATCTGTGAACCCGAAGGAGCGCAGAATATGTAAGCAAAAGCCGAAGACAAAGTCGATTTCATCCGGCATTTGATCCGGGCGGCAGAAGTGATGGGCATCATCCTGGGTGAAACCGCGCACGCGCATTAACCCGTGCAGTACACCAGAACGTTCATAACGGTACACCGTGCCTTCTTCTGCATAACGCAGCGGTAAATCGCGATAGGAGCGAATACGGCTTTTATAGATATGTACATGGAAGGGGCAGTTCATCGGTTTGAGGTAATATTTTTGATCTTCGATCTCAATCGGAGAATACATGTTTTCGGCGTAAAAACCGAGATGACCGCTCGTCTCCCATAACTGTGATTTACCGATATGAGGTGTGTAAGTGAATGAATAGCCGGCTTTTTCGTGCTCATCCGACCAGAAATTCTCAGTAACTTTGCGGATCATGCCGCCTTTAGGATGCCAAAGGATTAATCCTTGCCCGACTTCATCCGAGATACTGAAGAGATCGAGTTCTTTGCCAAGCTTGCGGTGATCCCGTTTCTTGGCTTCTTCAATTCTCCAAAGATAATCTTTCAGTTCCTGGGGTGTGTTCCAGGCGGTGCCGTACACACGCTGCAGCATGGGGTTATGCTCATCCCCGCGCCAATAGGCACCTGCTACGCTGAGTAACTTGATCGCATCGGGATTAATATCACTGGTGCTGGCGACGTGCGGACCACGGCATAAATCGGTGAATTTATCGCTCTTATAGATGGAGAGTTCCGGTTTTTCTGTAATCGGATTGCCATCTTCATCGAAACCGCCCTTTACCAATCCATCGATTAATTCGAGTTTGTACTTCTGATCGGCAAAGATCTGGCGTGCTTCATCCTCTGAGACAGCCTGGCGGACAAAGGGATGGCTGCCGCGAATGATCTCACGCATGCGCTTTTCGATGGCTTCCAAATCCTCAGGCGTGAGGGCACGCGGTAGATCGAAGTCATAATAAAAACCGTCCTCGACGGGAGGACCGATGGTAATCTGTGCCTTGTCGGGGAACATCTCCTTCACAGCCTGCGCCATGATGTGTGCCGTACTGTGACGGATGCGGTATAGATCACTATCCTGATATTTTTCTTTAGCCATTCTAACCTCCAATATTATTAAACAAAAAACTCCCGCCCATATGGGGCGAGAGCAATCTCACGCGGTTCCACCCAATTTGACTGGATACAGTCATCTTGAAGACCGATAACGGGGTCAACCGTTCCCCTTAGCAGGCGATATTATTGAAATTATCGCCGTTCAGGTTTACGCTCACGGGGGGTTTTCACCGCAGATAACTTTGAAGGAGACTCTCAATCTATGATCTCCTCTCCCTGTCAAACTCTTTTCGGATACTCGTCCCGTTCTTAGCGTTTGGATATAGTGGGCGATATAGGACTCGAACCTACGACCTTTGCGATGTCAACGCAACGCTCTAACCAGCTGAGCTAACCGCCCGACAAGAATAAATTATACCTGTTCACCACAAAAATGTCAATGTTTTGCTTATTTTACGAATTGAAGATGGGGATTATTCGTTTTGATCAAACACCTTGTCCCGAAATTCAATATAGTAAATCATTTCATTCAGGCTAAAGACGATATGCGGTTTGATCAGGTAATGCTTTTCAGCCTCAGGATTGATGGGGACAGCGCTCAGGTCCATTTTCCCATCCCGGGTGAATTGCGAGAGGAAATCGTCATTGTCCAATAATTCTCTGGGATAGTACTGGATACAATATTGGCGGCGCATATCGTGATAGAGCAAAGGCACATTAATCAAAGCCTTATGATCGCAGGTTTCACAACGGAAGACATTAATAGCTGCCTCGAAGAGTTTGTCATGAAGTTCTGGGTTGCGTGAAATATTTAGAGCGCTCCAAACATCTACTTTTTGGATATGACCGCACTCGGGACAAGTCATGGAATAAGTGTGCATTTGGGACATGAGCTTTATTTTTCCTGTCGAATGAATAATAAATTCAATTATAAAGGATTTCATCAATTCTCTCAAATGTTTGTTGAAATATATATGAACTGATACGATAATCTTGATTTGACAAGCCTATTTGGATATGGTATCATCCAAGGCAATCTATGGAATGTTATTGTGAATCGGTGTCCTTTTTCTTTTTTAAGTTTAGCCGCTGTGCATATCGGGACTTGCGGAGTTGTTTTCACGTAGCATAAAGTGGAATGGATCGGTTATCAAATCAAAAAAACGTGGAGCAGCCCGCCCCACGTTTTTATTTTATGGAGGAGGAGCGTTTTATGATTGTCGCATTTCAAGGTGAAATTGGAGCTTATTCAGAAGCCACGGTTCTGGAGCATTTTGGGGCAGATGTGCAAACCAAGCCCTGCAAAAATTTTGAAGACGTTTTTGCTGCCACTGAAGCGGGAGAATGTGATTATGGTTTGATCCCCATCGAGAATTCGGTGGCAGGCAGCATTCACCGTAATTACGACCTCTTGCTCGAAAATACGCTCTCGATTGTTGGGGAACACTATCTGCGCGTCCACCACAGCCTGATTGCTTTACCCGGGGTTGAAATCTCTGACATTCGTAAGGTGATCAGTCACCCACAGGCGTTGGCTCAATGTGATCATTATCTGCGTTCCCTGGCAAATATTGAAATTGAAGCGGCATATGATACCGCCGGCAGCGTCAAAATCGTGCGTGAACTTGGCGATCGTACTTTAGCAGCCATCGCCTCAGCCCGCGCCGCCCAGGTTTATGATATGGCAATCCTGAAAGAAGGGATCGAGGATAACCCGGCGAATTTCACCCGGTTTCTGGTGATTGCGAAAGAGGCGGTAATAAAAGAAGGAGAATGCAAGACATCCATCGTCTTTTCACTCGATAATCAGCCCGGAGCTCTGTTTAAAGCGTTAAGTGTATTTGCCTTGCGGGACGTTGATCTGAGCAAGATCGAATCACGCCCGCTGGTGGGGAAACCATGGGAGTATTGTTTTTATGTTGATCTCATCGGATCCACAAGTGAACAAAAGGTGGAACGGGCATTAAATCATCTGGCTGAGTATGCGCTTACGGTCCGTGTGTTAGGTTCTTATCCACGCCATAGGATGAATTGGTAGCTGCGTTAAGGCAGGAAGTTGTGTGCGGGCTATAGTATAATTGTTTGGATAATTCATCTGTATGATTATTGTAATTTTATGAATGGATGTTGATACGATTATTAAGGAGAAAATCATGAGCGATCAGGGAAGCATTGAATCTATAATGACGGGTATGCCAAAAAGATTTTTAGCCGAAAAAGCCGGGAATACCAACGTAATTATTCAATTTCAGTTGAGCGGTGCGGAAGCCGGAGACTGGGCGGTACTTATCCAAAACGGCACCTGTGCCACCCAAAAAGGTACGGTTGCTAATCCCAATATGACCCTCATTGCTGACTCACAGGTCTTTAAGGACGTCATTACCGGGAAAGTAGCTCCCATGAAAGCCATGATGGAAGGCGGACTGCG
>JBAXBF010000282.1:0-4520 GCA_037142095.1 Chloroflexota bacterium | reverse complement strand
GTCAAAAATTGCAGGATGGACGGGCATTAATTGGTACAATTGACACCTATATGATTTACCGTCTGACTCAAGGTAAGGTTTTTGCTACAGACCATACGAACGCGAGCCGTACTTTACTATACAACATCCACAATTTAAGCTGGGATTCTGATTTGTGTACATTGTTTCACGTGCCTATTCAGGCATTACCAGAAGTGAGAGATTCAAATGCCCATTATGGCGAGACAGACTTGGAAGGTGTATTAACCTCATCTATACCGATTTGTGGAGTTATGGGGGACTCTCAAGCTGCCTTGTTCGGACAGCGTGGTTATCAACCCGGCGCGGTCAAGATTACAATTGGAACGGGTTCATCTATTCTTCTTAATCTTGGCAGCCAACCGAAATCTTCGAATCAAGGTCTTGTTACGGCTGTTGCCTGGGTATTAGATAATCAACCCACCTATTGTTTTGAAGGGATTACTAATTTTACAGGGGCAACAATCAATTGGTTGCGGGACAAATTGAACTTAATCACATCTCCCGATGAGACCGAATCAGCGGCTCTTTCGGTAGAAGATAATGGGGGAGTGTATTTGGTGAATGCCTTTGTTGGTTTGAGTGCTCCTTACTGGCGTCCCGATGTACGTGCAGCCATTCTTGGATTAACTCCGAGTAGCACCCGTGCTCATGTAATCCGCGCTGCCCTCGAAGCGATTGCCTATTTGACTACAGATATTTTAGAGTCGATGAGTCGGGAAGGTAATGTGAAATTACGAAGTATCCACGCAGATGGAGGGAGCACGGGTAATCGTTTCTTAATGCAATTTATGGCAGATATGACACGACTCAAAGTGCGTGCCGCGAATCTACCAGAGCTATCTGCATTAGGTGTAGCTTTGGCTGGGGGCTTAGGTATGGGGATATTTGACTCATTAGAAAATTTACAACATCTTCCCCTCTCATTTACAGATTACACTCCAGTAATGTCCTACGAGCAATCAGAGAAATTGTATGCTGGTTGGAAACACGCTGTTAAGCAGGTTCTCGTCCGATAATATTTATTTTGTGAGGTCAGCTCCATGAAAAAATCCCAATTAATTACTCTTGCAACCATTTTTTTAGTTGTTGTCGTGTTTTATTTCTTGTGGCCTTATGCTTTTACTGTGGTACCTATTAAACAGGTTGAAGAACAAAAACTAAGCGAAGCATTCAACCCGGTTTCCTATGTTGATAGTATTTGGCAAAGCAAAGTTATCCCCACCATTATGGAGAAGGCTATCGATCTTTCAACTGTGCTTAAAGCAATTCCGATAAATGCCAAAGGAATGATTTCAAAATCAGATCTTACCCAAACTACCAAACCATATGCATTATCTACTGTAGGTGAAGCTCTTGTATTCAAAGTCAAAGCGAAAGGAAAAATTGAAGAAGTTGATACTTCTTCGAGCCTTGGAAATATGACAATTAAAGTTGATGGGTATGATGGCCCCATTAAAGTAAATGTTTTTATTGGTCCGCGCATACCAAGCGATGAAACTTCCCTACGAGATGGAGTTGGTTTTATTTCCTTTGGAGATTTTAAGGAGCAAACTGAATACGGCAAAGCCGCAAGAGAACTCAATAATCGAGTTACTGGTCAAGTATTGGAACCCCTAGACAAAACTAAACTAAAAGGTAAGATAGTTATTATCTATGGGACGTTTACTCTTCGAACCTTTAACTTAACCGAAATCGATATGAATAAAATCACGATCGTTCCGGTTAAGATCGATTTATCGGAGTGATGTTATGACAGTTGCAACAAGTCTGCAAGATCAATCCCCATTATCTTTACCAGATGAAGTCATCCTCCAAGCCGAGGGGGTTACTAAAATATTTCCTGGAACTGTAGCATTGGACCAGGTAGATTTTAATGTTTATCGCGGTAAAGTAAATGTTCTGGTTGGAGAGAATGGTGCCGGCAAGTCTACCTTGATGAAGATACTTGCGGGAGTTGAATCACCTACAACAGGAAAACTAATTCTGGAGGGAAAGGAAATTAAAATACGTTCTCCCCAAGAAGCGGAGCGAGTTGGAATTGGCATCATCTATCAAGAAATGAATCTTTGTCCCAACCTGAGTGTTTCTGAAAATATCTTCTTGGCACGTGAAAAAACATTGCGTGGATTCGTGGTCGATAAAGATGCCCAAAAACAAGCAGCAAGTGAATTAATTCAGCGTCTTGAACACCGTATTGACCCCAGTGCTTTGGTTGGGGAATTACGCCTAGGTAATCAACAAATTGTTGAGATTGCTAAGGCACTTTCTCAGAATGTACGAATTCTGATTATGGATGAACCTACTTCGGCTTTAAGTACAGCAGAAGTTGAAGTGCTATTCAAACTGATCCGCGATCTGAAATCTCACGGTGTCGCCATTATTTATATTTCTCATAAACTCGAAGAACTTCTCCAAATTGGCGATTATGTAACCGTTCTTCGGGATGGGCGCCGTATCGCAGAAGAACGAGCAGAAAAAATTGATCTACCTTGGATCATTGAAAATATGGTAGGTCGTAAACCTGCTGCTCTTTTTAGTCGAAAAAAGCATGAGATTGGCGATGTGATCTTGAAAGCTGATTCGATAACTCTCCCTCGTTTAGGTGGTGGGTATACTGTAGATCATATTTCTCTAGATTTGCGCCGCGGTGAGATATTGGGACTTTATGGCCTAATGGGTGCGGGTCGATCGGAACTCTTGGAGTGTTTGGCTGGGTTACGATCGGATAGCACTGGAAAAGTATGGATGGTTGACAAAGATATTACTAAATCACTGATTAAAGATCGTATTCAGAAAGGTCTTGTCTTGATCCCTGAAGATCGTCAACGTGACGGTATCGTGCAATCTCTTTCGGTTGCTCATAACATGCTCCTGGCAAGTTTGGCGAAATACCTTAACTTCTTTGTACTTTCGGCGCGGAAAGAGAAAGTGGCAGCAGAAGATATGATTAAAGATCTGTTTATTCGTGTTTCCAATCCACAGCAGATTATCACTTCTCTAAGTGGTGGAAACCAACAAAAAGTAGTTGTTGCGAAAGGGTTGCTTACCAAGCCAAAGGTTCTGATGATGGATGAACCAACGCGAGGTATTGATGTTGGTGCAAAATCAGAAATCTTTGAAATCATGAGCAGATTAGCATCTCAAGGATTGGGAATATTATTTGTATCATCGGAGTTGAAAGAAATTCTCGCTATGTCAGATCGGATTTTAGTCTTATCCAAAGGGAAAATAACAGGAGAATTTACACATGACCAGGCTACCGAAGAAGCTTTGGTCTCGGCATCAGGAGTTGGTCATGGCGTTGGGAAGAGTACAAAAAACCAAGGAGGAATAAATGGATAATCAATCTCAAAAAGCATCCAAGGGTAGTCAAAAATCCTTTACCAATAAAGCTACACTGCTTCAGATATTAATGGCTGGGAGGACTTTTATTGCTCTTTTCCTGGTTGTTGTCGTGTTCTCATCCCTTTCTAAAGAATTTATGAGTACCGCAAACATTGGAATTATGTCCAAACATGTTGCTCAGAATGCTCTTTTGGCAATCGGTATGACCTTTGTTATTTTAACCGGAGGGATTGATCTTTCCGTCGGATCCGTCGTAGGGCTGACGGCAATGATTGCCGGTGGGTTGATTAACGAGGGGATCAAATTACCGATGTTTGGAATCATCATTTATCCCCACACTTGGATGATAATCGTAATCGGTCTAATTGCAGGTATCTTGATTGGTGTTGTTAATGGTATTATCATTACTCGTTTTCAGGTAGCACCCTTCATTGCAACCTTAGGCACGTTGTATATGGCGCGTGGTTTCGCCTTATTATTAAATAATGGTTATACCTATGCAAATTTGGTAGGACGTCCAGAGTTGGGTAACATCAATTTTCCAATGCTAGGTGCGGGTGAGTTCTTCCATATTAACTATTCAATCTGGATTATGATTGTATTCACGGTGGTAGCGGCATTCATTGCCAGTCGTACTCCATTTGGACGGCATGTCTATGCTGTAGGTGGTAATGAAAGAGCTGCGGCTTTATCAGGTGTCCAGGTCAAACGCATAACGACGATCGTTTATGTTATAAGTGGTTTTTGTTCTGCAATGGTTGGTTTGATCATTGCTTCCCAATTAGTAGCAGCCCATCCTGCAACGGGTACTTCTTTCGAACTCAATGCGATTGCTGCTGTGGTTTTAGGCGGTACCTCTTTGGCTGGTGGTAGAGGGAGCGTTGGCGGTACTTTAGTGGGAGCATTCGTTATCGGTGTATTGGGGGATGGCTTGGTGATGGTAGGTGTTTCCTCATTCTGGCAGCAAGTGATCAAAGGTGCAGTGATTGTCTTGGCGGTTATAATTGACCAAGCCCAGGCAAGGCTTCAAGAACGAATTGCTCTACAACAACAGCAGGAAATTCAATAAGATATTTATTGTTGCCAACCTGAATTTTGGGAATATAATAGGTAGGAAAGGAGATGGTAAAAATTATTTAAACAAACAAATATAA